>VGMD01000004.1 GCA_016866545.1 Chlamydiota bacterium
GGTTGTAAGCAAAAGCTTACGAAAAAAAGCGGAAAGTTATGATTAGAAAATGTTTTACCTAAAGGACTATTTAATTGAGTTACCATACAAAGCTAGCATTTAGCTGCCATTGTTATATAATTCATTAAACTTGTACTTTTTCTCTTTCTTAATTGATTATAAAGCAAGTTGCATCGCTTTATGATCGAGGAAGAAAAAAAGTGATCAAGCCGATGGACCGATTAGTACTGGTTAGCTCAACACATTACTGTGCTTACACACCCAGCCTATCAACCCGGTAGTCTACCGGGAGTCTCATAGGGGTATCTCATCTTGGAAGAGGCTTGGCGTTTAGATGCTTTCAACGCTTATCGTTTAGCCACCCTTTTCGAAAAGGCACCTCAAATAACTCTTCTTCTCTATGATTTTGCAGTATCTCTTTGTAAGGCAACAGGCTCTTACTACACCTGCTATAAAACTGGTGTTTTTTACACCTATCAACAAAAATTATTTGCTGATTGCAGCATAGATGCAACACTATGTCTTTTTAAAGCTAGAAAGAAAACTCTTAATCTAGATAAGTTAGATGAAATAGACACCTCATCACTATTTTCTTAAACTTTTTGCATCGAATCTTGTGAAAGTGGAGCTCTATCAAGCACCTCAATTTTAACCCCATTCTGCGTGGGATCTAAACGAAATATCCGATCGGAATAGTCCATGAACGTACTAGAGTTGTGATGAGAGATTACTAAAACTTGAAAACCGAGAGCTTTTGCAGCTTCATGGATTATCTTAGCAAATTTAGGGATAAGATCAGGTTGAAGCCAGCAATCTTGTTCATCTAGAACCAAAAAGCGTCTATGCAAATTTTCAGGAAGCTGGGTAAGGGCGAATATTCTTAAACAAACAGATAAAATGTTTACAACAGATCCACCATTTCCTTTAATAATATCTTCTTCGCAACCATTTCTCTCTGTTCGAAATTTAAAACCAATCGATTTTCCTTGAATCACAGGTTCTACTTTGAGGCGAATCTCTTGCTCTAAAATTTCCTGTAAAGCGACACTTAATTTATTTTCAAGTACCGTTGTAATGTTTTTAAACAACTTACCATCAAGCTGCTCTAGTGCATCTAGCACTTTTTGCTCTAACCGCAAAAAAGCATCTAAATCTTCAAGTTCGGTTTGAGCCAAAAACTTTTCTCGCTCAAGCACATCTTTTTGCCCAACCAATTTGTGATAAAGAGCTGTAACTTCCGATGGATCATTCATTATTCGGCTCTTCTTTAATAGAATTAAGTTTTGCTTCAATGGAGTTTAAATGCAGCTCATAATCTTTTCGTTGTTGTTCGTTTGCAAGCTTGATTGTTTCAAGTTTTTTTTCTAACTCTTCAATATTATCCGTACCAAAGTTAGCTCTAGCTGTTTCTTGGTGTAAGCTTAGCTGAGCAGTTGTTGTTTTCAACTCTGTCTCTACTCGAATTTTTTCATCATACAATTTTTTGTACCGATTTTTTAATGTTTCCATAGATTCTTCATTCGTGGAACTCATTAGGACAAACCTCCTTAACTAAATGCAAGATAACGTCTGCTACCTCTTTTTCAAATAAATTAATGTTATTTTGTATAAATGTAATAAGGCCAAGGCCGCCTGCTGTACGCATTGATTCAAGATCTTCTAGTCCTTGAATAAATAATGACCCCCCTTCTGCCCCACTTGAAACATAAAGCTCATTCATAGGGTGAAAGACTTCATCAAACGATGCGTGCGGTATTTCTACAACCTCAGAAACCCACTCATTTTGGCTCGTAGGTACTATTTTTAAAACAGATGGCTTAAATCCTTTAACTCCCTCGCTTCTTGCAACTCTTGAAATATTTCCTGGGTTCATCCACGTTGTCATTCCATGGACTTCACTTGGCATAGGCTTATGAATGTGTCCGTTAATAAGTAAATGAATACCAGGTATCTCCTGAGGCTTTACCCCTAGATCTTCCCCATCTGAAAAACATATATTGTGATGTGAAATCCAAACAACTAAACTATTAGGCGTGCCTGAAAAAGATTTTGGGAGCCTATTACTCCAAGAAGTACCACCTATTGTGACAAAGACGTTGTTAATCATCCCTTTCCAGGGACCATTTTGATCAATTAGGTTTATACGGCCCGCAGCAGCTAGAAGAGAGAGAGAATCATCATCTTGCAACTCTTGTTCGGTTGTATCATGATTTCCTGTTACCCCTAAAATAAGTCGATTATCAAAAAGCCTCATTAACTTAGTAAGAAGACGTGTTGCGTTATCTCTTGGCCAATGAAACAAATCACCCAACAAAACTGGCAAAAGTTGATTTTCTTCAGCATAATTCAAAGCAAATTCAAGCTTTTTAAAAATAGCTTCCATATAATCATCTTTTCGAAACCCAGGAATTTTACTTGCTAAATGGGGATCTCCTATACAAAGTAGCCCTTTAAAGTTTTTATTCATGATCTAAAAGATGCTCCTCACTTAAGACCCCGCCACACGTAGGACAGGTAGGATTTTCTTTAACCCACTTCTCTAAAGCTTTAAAAGCTTTTTCCACTTTGCCTTGCAATTTTTTTACACTCTCTTCGGTACCTTTCAGCACTTTTAGTTGACTTGTTAGCTCGCCCTCATCCTCCATTTTTGGAGGTGCCCTAAGTCCTAATGCAATCTCATGTGCAAGAATTTTTTCTTTCTCTAATTTACTTCCTCCGATTAAATAATCAATTGCTTTTTCAAGTCTCTCTGTCAGCTCAAGATCAAAAGGCTCTTGTAATTCATTTAAGATGGCTAAGTTTCTCTCTAATCGTTTTTCTTTTTTTTGCAAAATTTTCATCTCTTGTATCGTTGATTCAAGTAGACTCATATCATCTAACTGAGGAGGCTCTTGAAGTAGTTCTAAAAAGCTATGTCTCCTAGATAATCTCTCATTTTCTAAAAACGCTTTATTGAAAATTTGAAATAATTGAAAACCAGATTTAACGTTCTCATTTTCTTTAACAAGCGCATCGTATTCCAACTTTAAATCTTTTACTTCTTTCTCTAGCTCATTTAAAGGAGTAAGTTTTTCAAGCTCCTCATTAATCTGGTTAATTTTTCGATCAATGCTATTTTTTTTCTCTTTTGCTTTATTGATTTTTGTTTTAAATAAGTCCCTTACTTCAACAAGTCTACCTGCATCAGAGGAGACGGAAAAAAACGTAGCAGCTCTAGAGGGGGGGTCGTTTAATAAAAATATAGGCTCTTTTTGACTTGCAAAATGGATATCGAAAAACTCATCTTTATTTTTTACCTGAGGCAATCTTAGAACTTTGTGAAGCTCCTGCAAGAAGTATTCTTGGTGATTACTAAGTCTTGTATGTCTTTCCCCATTTATTATCAAGAATGATGAGTTTTCTTTTCTTCCCCAAGTGATTACATCACCCTCACTCGTCTCTACAGTAACTTCAGCCTCTTTTTCTCCGTGCCGAATCATGTAGGTTCCTTCCCTAGTTGGAAGTTCTGTTAGTAATTGTAGCGCTGTAACTATTGCCGATTTACCGCTATTATTCGGACCCGTAAGGACATTCACCCCGGAAGAAAGCTCTAATTCAGACTCTTTATGAGACATAAAGTTCTTAAGCTTAATTTTTTTTATCATTCTGGGCGTTTTCTCAAATTTATTATTATTAAAAATCTATTTTTTATAATAATGCATTAATCTAATAATAATTTCAATAAATGTTTTAAAAAAGCTGAGCCACCTCGACTTTTAATTTTTTTTGATAATAATTATCCCCGTTATAAGTGCGCAATAAATTGTTTAAATCAGTGTATTGAAACCCCTCATAGCATTTAATTAAACCTAGATTCGGATCTATAAAATATGAACCATAGGGTTGCTTTACGTAAACAACTGAATGACTCTGACTGTGGCTAGTTGGGATACCAATTTGATAATACCCATTTTCAAGTTTTTGAAAATCCTCCCGAATAGAGCCCACCTCTATAAAATGACTCGAACATTTTAAATCACAAAGAGATAGAGAGAATTTAAGCGCCTCTTTTCTAATTTTTTCAGACCACTCAGTCGAAGACAAACCACATGCAAACTGTTCTATAGTTTGTCTCTGTAAAGTAATAACTTCTCTTTTCATCTCTTCTAATTTGGCAAATACATACGCGTGGTTTAAATACTGAATAGCTGTAGCATTTGAAGAAAATCCTTTTTTGTAATTCAAAAGCTCACGAATTAAATCAGTTTCATTTGTAATATCCAAATTCAATAGATTTTTAATCATAATAAGAGAAGCACCCAAACAGACGCCACCTTTTGAGCGATGAAGAAAACACATATTTCTTATTAAATCTAGATCTATCCCTTCAAATTCTGGAATTCCTCTATCTCTAAAATAATTAGGAGTTCTTGCACGTTGTAAATAAAGATCAACTTTTTGAAATTCTTCTTCCGTCCAAACTGTCTCTTCTAACGGCAAATTCCTCATCATTACGACTGAATTTTTTTTATTTTTATCTCGTAAATTATACAAAGGATGAGAAACACAAATCATTCCAATCTTATCCCCTAAGTTTTCTAAGCGTCTAGAAATACTGTTGTTATAAAAACCAAAGCAGGAGAGAGCTAGTGCTGTTATCTGGAATAATTTATCTATCATAAAAAAAATCGGGATAAAAGCTACTCTTGCGTAAAGCGAAAAATCAGAAAAAACTGAAGTTTTTTCAGCTTGAAAAGCACTAAAATTCGCTTTTGGATATGTAGAAATGTTAGATACCATAATTCTTTCCTATTTTTTGTTGAAAAAGATGGTGACGCAATTTAAAAATTCCGATCAAATTTATAGACACCATTAAAGTGATTGCAATATCTGCAAGAGTCCAGATTGTATGAACTCTTATTATGGCACCAAATGGAACAATTGCAATAAAAAACCATCTAAAGAGGATAGCCAATCTAAAGCCGCCAACAAATTCAGACGCTTTTTCGCCGCAATAACACCAAGCAAGTATCGTTGTGTAGGCAAACAAAACAAGAGTTGCTACAACGATATATCCCCCAACCTCTGAATTTAACCCTTTTGCAAAAGCGGTTGTTACCATATTAGTGCTTTGTAGAGAAAGATCTGTAAACACACCTGTAATCAAAAGAACAAGTCCCGTTGTGGAACAAACAATCATTACCATCAAAGGGGCTACAAGAGTTGTAATAGCCGCATGAAATGGGTCACTTGTCTTTTGACTTGCCTGCAAAATAGGCACAATCCCTGTTCCTGCATCGGTTGCAAATAACCCCCTATCAAAACCTGTCGTCATTGCTTTTAATGCCATAAACCCCATCGAACCGCCAGCTACAGCCGAAAAATTAAAAGCGCTTTTAAACATGAGTGAAAAAGCTGGCAAAATGAGCTCATAGTTTGATCCAATGATATAAAAAGCAGCTCCCATATAAATCATAGCTTTAAAAGGGACAACAAAAGAGGCAAATTTTGCAACTCTTTCAATTCCCCCAAAAACAATTACTCCGACAAAAAATGCCATAACCAAGGCAGAGTAAAAAGGGTTATATCCCATTTTTTCTAGCGGTAAGACAATTGAATTTATTTGGGCAAAATTACCAACTGAAATTGCACCAAATATCGTAAAAAGAGCAAATACTAAGCTTAATTTAGGGTAGTTTAGACCGTCTCGCAAATAGTACATAGGACCACCTACATACTCTCCTCTCTCATTTTTTTTCCGATAGTGAGAACCTAGCACACAGCTTGCGTATTGTATCACTGCTCCAAAAAAAGCCATTAGCCACATCCAAACAAGAGCTCCAGGACCGCCTGTTGATACTGCAACTGCCATCCCTGAAATATTTCCCGTTCCTAAATTTCCTGCCAATACGGAAGCAATCGCTCCAAACCTACTAATATTTCCTTGAGACCCTTCCACCTTTTGCACAAGAGATAAAAAACTCTCTTTCATTTTTGTCAATTGGATGCACTTTAGTTTCCAGGTAAAATAAATTCCTAAACCAATTATCGTAGGGAAAATCAAAAGTAGAGTAAAAAAATAATTACTTAATTCTAAAAACATATCGAAACCTTGCAAAAATTAAATTTAAATAAATAACTGTTCAGGGTAAAAAAAAGACTATCCCCATAGGGAAAAAAGAAAAGTTTCGGAATTCATCGAAAGGTTTATATTCATGAACATAATTATAACCAACTTTTTACAAAACGTCTATATAGATTAATTTTTTAAATTACTCAAAAAATAGTAAGCTTGCTAGCTCCATCTTATTAGACTTCTTTTTAAAAAAACAAGGGGTTCGTATATACTGTTTAGTTTAGAATTGCTAGCGAGGAGAAAAATTTATCGATCCAGTAGATAGAGTTGAGCGGCTCTGCTTCCCTGATTTTTATGAAGTATTTAGTGATGAACTCATTGAGAACGCATTTAAAAAAAATGATGAAGTAAGTTTTATAGGAATTTATTTCGGCGAGAGAGCTTCTGTTCGAGTAAAGCATTGTTATGAGTCAGTTCGCTTGCTTTTAATTCGAAATAAGATGCGAATTTTGGATAGGAAAGTTATGGAGCTATGCGGAGAGCATTTAGACCGGCTGCTTTTTTTTTCAGAGCGCGGCGGGTCTATTGAAAAGCTTATATCGGTAGAAGATGAAGAGCTAAGAAGCGCATTGATTGTTAATTCGATGGGGATATTTCACTTAAGTAATCAAGGTCTTTTTCTTGATAGAATCTTGTTATTGAATAGACGACTTTGTTTAAAAACACTCAGAGAGTGGAAAGTTGTTTGTTTCAGATTAGAAAGCGATATAAAAAATATCTATCCCTATTTTAATACACGTAGAGAAGCTATCAAAGCTAAAAGACGAGCACCTAAGCATTTACCCCTATCAGAAGATCCTGTATTAATTTAATTTTTCCCTATACATCATTGCATTTCTTATTTATCTATTAGGTTAACTATGGAGTGTCTATGAAAAGAGTTTTAGGGAGTATTATTTTAGCAGTCGGTGTGTTAGCTTATTTATTTGGTATGTATATTTCACAAGAGGTTGGAGCTGGAAAGAAAAAACTTGCCCATGCTGAAAGATCTGTGAGCAAAGGGAAAGAACTTACAGATATAATTCCCTATACTGAGGGTCTCGGAGATTTAGCAACTGCGGGTGCTGAAAAGAAAATAGATGAAGGGAAAAAAGATGTAGAGACTTACACAAAAGTTGCTGAAATCTTACATATGGGCGGGGTTATTTTATTTATAGGTGGCGCCCTTCTTGTTGTTATGAGTTTTACAAACAAAAAGAAGGGTTAGTTTCACTTAAGCTAAGTTAGCTTGCTTTTCTTTTCTTTTCATGATGCCCTTTTTTATCATTTGATTTTGCATCATGGGGAGCTATACTTTCAATTTTTCCTCCCGCATGATGTGCCGGAGTCCAGTTTTTTATTTCATTCTCAGCTTGCTCCCTCGAATAGCCGTATTTTTTTTGTAGCTGTCCTAAAAATGGATCGTATTTACCATTAATTCTGGAAACTTCTTCTTGTGTAAACTTGTTCCATTTTTGCATAACAGCCGGCATAATTTTATACCAATTAGCCTCAAACTCTTGTCTATTCATAACACCTCTTTGTCTATTTTTGCTTATTTTTAGGTTAACTTCACTAACCTACAATAACGATTTATAACCATGCATGAATTAAATGGTAGAATTAACCTTAAACAATAGCGTAAGTATTTAAAAATAAATACTTATCGTATTTTTTGATCTCACAATTCAACCTATCAAATGTGAGGCCTGACCCCACAATTCATATCAAATGTGAGGCCTGACCCCAATTGTGAGGTTAGGTAAATAGGGAGGCGGAGATTGAGACGATGGTAATGAGTGAAACGGCAAACATTTTACGTGCCCATTTTCTATCATCTTTAGCTTTAAATCCTTTAAAAGACAAAATAAGCCATGTGCCACCAAGCAAGGTTGCAAGAATTAAGTACGAATAGCCTGTGTAGCCTAAAATGGTAAGAAGGGAGGTTGCACACATAAAGGCAAAAATGTATAAAACCATCTGAATCTTAGTTAGATAAACCCCTTTTGTAAGAGGAAGAACTGGAATGGAAGCAGCTTTGTATTCATCAAATCTGAAGAGAGCGATCGAATAAAAGTGAGGCATTTGCCAAAGAACCAATATGAGAAAAAGAAGGAGTGCACCAAGGTCAGCTCTATTGCTTACTGCTGTATAACCAACAACTGGAGGAACAGCTCCTGCGACACTGCCCATAAGTGTTGCAAAGTGAGAGTAGTATTTTACATAGCTATAAACAACAACATAGATAAAAAAGCCAGCGGCTGCGACTAACACTGTGACTAAATTTGTAAAAACACTTAAGATCAAAATTCCCAAAACACCTAACGTAAGTGCTAAAAAAAGAGCTTTTGTTATCGATACAGAACCTTCTGCAAATCCTCTATTTTTTGTGCGAGCCATTTTTTGATCAGCGATGCGGTCAATGTAGTTATTACAAATGCAAGCAGAGGCAATAACCAAACCTAAACCTATTAGCATTTCTAAGAAAAGCAAGAAATTAAATCCTGCTTTAGAGGCAAGAGCAAAACCGCCGGCTGTCGTGATCAAATTGCCCATAATGATCCCAGGCTTTGTTAACATATAATAAGTTTTCACCTACATCCCCCCCATCATGACACGATCATTTAGGCTATACATGATCCAGAAAGTTCCTGCAATCACAATTAATAAAATCAGGATCATTAAACAAAAAATATGAAGGTTAGATCTAGGCTTTGGCTCAGTGATTAAATCGAGAAAAATTCCGAGCTGGACAGTTGATTGAATGATTGCACAAGCGACAATAACAAAAATTGTAAGCGCAACATTTAATAAATGCTCTACAACGACAAAATAGGAGATTAAAGTAAGAGTGAGAAAAAAAAGAAATCCTGAAAAATATGCCTTAAAGCCTACATGGTGCACTTCAGAGCTCATTAGATTACCCCCATTAAATAAACAACTGTATAGATAAAAATCCAAACCACATCTAAAAAGTGCCAAAACATCCGAAGACACATAAGTCTTTTATGAATAACAGGCTTAAATCCAAAGTAAGCAATTTGACACATCATGACAGTCATCCAAATAAGCCCAAAAGAGATGTGTGTTCCGTGGGTTGCAACTAGTGTAAAAAAACTTGAAAGAAAGGCGCTTCTCTCCCAGCTATTCCCCTCTTTAACTAAATGGGTAAACTCAATTAATTCCATTGTAACAAATGTAAGACCTAGAAAAAATGTAATTAAAAACCAAAATAGGGTCTTATTTTTCTTCTCTTGATGACTTGCAAGTCCTGCGAGCGCACAAGTAAAACTGCTTGTCAAAAGAGCTATAGTCTCGCCTAGAACAAACGGCATATTGAAAAGTTCTTTTCCACTCGGACCACCAAATGTTTGATTATGCAACACACCGTAAGTTGCAAAAAGTATACCAAACAAAATGCAGTCAGTCATTAGGTAAACCCAAAAACCATAGACCGTTTTTGTATAATTTTCATGTACGTGGTCCATCTATTTCTCCATCCTCTCTATTTCTTTTGCTGGTATTACATATTCAGATTCTTCCTCTGACAAATGCACAACTGCCGATACAACAACACCCAAAATGCCTAAAATAGCAAGCCACCAAATATACCAAATAATTGCAAATGCAAAAATAAACGCAAACACACTAATCACAAATCCGATTGGCGTATTTTTAGGCATAAGAATATCTTCATACTCTTTATTATTGGTTTGACACACCCCTTTTTTCTTCTCTTGCCAAAAAGCATCTATATCGTGAACAACAGGTAGAATTGCAAAATTATATAAAGGTGGAGGCGACTTTGTGCTCCATTCTAAAGTTCTTCCATTCCAAGGATCGCCTGTTGTATCTCTGTTTTGATCTCTTTGTTTAATACTAATTATAAACTGTAGCAATTGAAATCCGATCCCGACTGCTATAATTCCAGCGCCGATTGCTGCTACAACAAAAAATGGTTGCCATCCAGTTGATGCATCGTAATGACTTAATCGTCTTGTTACCCCCATAAGCCCTAAAACATAAAGAGGTAAAAAAGCGATAAAAAACCCTACAAACCAGCACCAAAAAGCGCACTTGCCAAGCCCTTCATGCAGCTTAAATCCAAAATATTTAGGAAACCAGTAGGTAAAACCTGCAAAAAATCCAAAAGCAACTCCTCCAATAATCACAGAGTGAAAGTGTGCAATCAGAAAAAGACTGTTATGTGTTTGGTAATCAACAGGAGCAATCGATAGCAACATACCTGCCATTCCCCCAATTGTGAAGATAAAGACAAATCCTAAAAACCAAAGCATAGGAGATGTTAAATGAACTCTTCCTTTCACCATTGTAAACAACCAGTTAAAAATTTTTACTCCAGTAGGAATTGCTACCAACATTGTCATAGCGCCGAAAAATGCGTTCACATTAACGCTTGCCCCCATTGTAAAAAAGTGGTGCAGCCAAACAATAAAGGAGAGTATCGTAATAGCAGCTATTGCCCAAACCATTGATTTATAACCAAATAACCTCTTTTCAGAAAATGTAGAAACAACTTCGGAAAAAATCCCAAATGCTGGCAAGATAAGAATATAGACTTCAGGGTGCCCCCAAGCCCAAATTAAATTGACATACATCATCGGGTTACCTCCAAAATCAGAGGTAAAAAAATGCATCCCGAGAACTCTGTCTAATGCTAGAAGTGTGATAGTTACAGTTAAGATAGGGAAGGCAAAAACAACTAAAACCATTGTTGCAAAAGCAGTCCAAGTAAATAGAGGCATTTTCATATAACTCATCCCAGGACATCTCATTTTAATAATGGTTACAAAAAAATTAATCCCCCCAAAAAGACTTCCAATTCCTGCAACTTGAAGGCTCCATATCCAATAATCAACGCCAACTCCTGGGCTATATTTTATCCCAGATAAAGGGGGGTAAGCAGTCCATCCCGCTGCAGAAAACTCTCCTACCATGAGCGATACATTGATCAACATAAAGCCCATAAAAAAAAGCCAAAAGCTGACTGCATTTAAAAAAGGAAAGGCAACATCTCTTGCGCCTATTTGCAAAGGGACAACAAGATTAATCATTCCAAATACAATGCCCATGCCAACGAAAAAAATCATCACGGTGCCATGAGCTGTAAATAACTGCTGGAAGTGATCAGCTCCCAAATAGCCCATATTTGAGCCACAAGAAAGCGCCTGCTCTACTCTCATCATCACAGCATCTATTACCCCTTTTAAAAGCATAAGACCTACAACAAAAAGATACATCGTCCCAATTTTTTTTGGATCTAGTGTTGTAATCCATTCATTCCAAAACCATTTCCACAATTTTTTATAGGTAAGAAAAACAACAACAAATCCTGCCATTAAAACCATTAATGTGCTTGCACCCATAGCAATAGCATCATGCTTAAGAGCATCGAGAGTAAATCTTCCGAGTAAATTAATTTGCATGTAGCCCCCCCTCTTGCACTGAATGCTCTGGCATCATATATTTCATCACAATCCAATCAAATAAACCCTCATACTCTAACTTATAAAAAGCAAAAGGGTTATTTTTACTAGGCTTTGCTAACATTTTATAACTATCAAGATTCAAATCTTGATCCGCATTTTTACCCTCTTCCACAAATGCTTTAAACTCTTCTTCGTTTCCCGCTCTGACTGTGAAAGTCATTCCGGAAAATCCTTTTCCACTTAAGTGAGCCGAAACTCCCCTATAATCCCCTTTCTCATTTGCAATGAGGTAAAGTTCTGTTCTCATTGCTGGCATAGCAAAAATCTGGCCGCCGAGCTGCGGAATCCAAAATGAATTCATAGGAGCATCGGCTGTAATTACGAATTGAACAGGAGTATCGACAGGTATTTGAATAAAATTGACTGTAGCAATTTTTTGATCAGGATAAATAAAAAGCCACTTCCATTCTAAAGCAACAACTTGAATCGTAAGGGTTTTTTTATCACTTGCAATTGGCCTAAAAGGATCGAGCTCATAACAAGCAATCCAGTTTAACACACTTAAAATAATAACAATAACAAATGGAACACCCCACCAAACTATCTCTGCAACTGTACTATGATTCCACTCAGGATCGTATTTTTGCTTATCATGCCCCACTCGATATTTCCAAACAGCCCAAATTGTTAATACAAAAACAGGTATTACTACGATTAACATTAAGAGTGTCGAGATCCAAAATAGGTCTTTTTGCTTTACTCCGATCAACCCTTTCGGATTTAAAACAACAATATCTTTTTGAGAAAGATAAAGGCTTGCTAAGACTATAATTAATAGACCGAGCATGATTCCCAAAAAAATCTTAACGCCTTTTTTCACAAGAAAACATCTCCATTAATTATGACTTCATAATTCGGACATTAAGAAACATAATTAATTTACGCTACAGAAAAAATCAACTTGTGTTAAACTTGGTGTCTGGCATGAGATCGGGAGTTGATTGTAATATGGGGAAATTTGGTTTCATCTAACCAAGAGACTATTTTCTTTAAATCACTTTTACTTACACCAATACACCCTTGAGTTCCATAACTTTCTTTGCATAAATTATGCATGAAAATAGCCGATCCCTTAAAAGCGATTGTAGGATTTTGATTATATTGAACAACAACACCTAATGAATAAAGCTCTCCTATTTCGTTCATTTTTTCAGAGCTTTTCCAATCAATTACCTCTATTTGATTTTTATAAATAAATTGGTTGTAATAGATCGAATTTGGGTCATCAACACACTCTAACTCATCTGTAATAAGAAGATAATCCATTTTTTTTGCATAGATCATGTGTGCTCTGTCACCAAAAATAGGTCCTAGTCGAAATGTTCCGACAGGCGATTTTTTATCTCCCTCTACTTTATCAAGTGTGATCCCTTTTTTTCCGACATGTACAAAAAAAGGTCCTAAAATAAGTTTTTCATCTTCATAACAGTAAAGTAAAGCTTCTATATTCTTAGATTCGTTTGAGATAACTTTTATTAACTGCATAAAAGATTCCTCTTAGGGGGGAATAAAAAAACCAAGACATATTAAATAGAGCAATTGGGATAGATCCCATCGTAACATCTGATATCCAATGAGTTCCTGTTACAAACCGTGCGCATATGAGAGGCATTGAAACAAAAAATGCACTTAAGCCAAATTTCCATCCTCTCAAAAAAAGGCAAGCAAATATAAACATAAATACAGTATAGCCGTGATCGCTTGGATAAGAGTTATCTGTATACCCCTTTCTACTCTCCCCTGTTACTTTTTTAGAGAGTGGCTTAATATCATCAAATGTTCCAAGGGGGCAAATTCGAAGAGGTCTTACCATTTTTTGAATAGGCCCTCTATGGAGAGGAAGAAAGCAAACAACTGTAAAAATCAGAAGAAAGACACATTCTGCTATTTTTCTTACGTAAGCTCTCTCTTTAGTTCTAACATAATAAATAGCAAATCCAAGAATTATAAAGTCATAGCACCAATCCATTTTAGATGAGCGCAAAAAATTCCAAACGGTATGCCAAAAAAGATTTTCCGTCAAAAAAGAATTAAAAAAATAAGCTCCCTTTACATCAATAAGATGAATGAGAGCTCTTGTTAATGGAATAAGAAATATAAGAACTAAAACGAGAAAAACTGTATAGACCCGAATAAGCTTTTTAAATTGCCATCCCATAAAAAAACATTTTATAGAGGATGAAAAATTCCAAGCAATCAGAAAATTTTTCTCACGCTCTTTTACTTATTGCTAGAAGCTGAAGCTTGAGGTTTCTCACCTGCTGCGGGAATGTTTTTCTCTTTTTCTGTGTGGTCTTTTTTTGGTGTTAACGCTTTTTCTATTTCCTTTTCAAATTTTCTGATTTGTTCCTCACTATTAGCCGATAGTTTTTGCGTCTTAGCCATTTGTCTCATTGCTGCAATCAAAGCAGCTGGACTCTCTGGAATACTCATTATAATCTTTAAAATAAGATCTTGCGTATTTTCATCTAGGGTTTGATTTTTTAAAACAGATGCTTGAAATAATTCCAAGGCAATTTGAATTTTTACTAGGCTATCCCCTCCATTATCTGAAGGTTTTGTCTTTTCAATAGCAGAAGAGAGCTCATACAACGTTTGTAGAGAACTTGCAACGACATTAGAACCACTCTTATCGGATGGCTCTGAAGAAGATAAACTCTTAGGATAAACTTCATTTAAAATAGTATTACTCATAATTACACCTCACCTATCAATAATTATACAGTAATTATTTTAAAAAATCAACAAAAAAACTATTATTAAACAGGTTAAACTGTTTGTAATAAGGAGCTTATGATTTAGGTCTCTTCCCAAACCATAGCCAAATGGACTAACGTTGTTGCCGCATAAGTCATATCTTGAAGGCTTACCCACTCTTTTTGGCTATGAATATTATGAAATCCTGTAAAAATATTAGGTGTTGGCAGACCTCTTTGAGTCAGCAAAGATCCATCGGTTCCCCCACGCATCGCTTCAGAAATCGGCTCAAGACCTGCTCTTTTAACAGCCTCTTTTGCAAAATCAACAGGCTTAAAGTCTTTTTCTAACCAGTATCTCATATTTCGGTATTGAGGCTGAATAGTAAGCTGATATTTAGCCCTCGATTCTTTTACTTTAAGTTCTTCAACAATCTGCTTTAAAATTTTTCCCTTAGCCTCTAACCCATCTAATTCAAAATCTCTCAAAATAAAACGAATCGAGGCACTCTCTGCGCTTCCACTAATTTCAAGTGGATGAATAAAACCATCTCGTCCATCAACCTCCTCAGGAAAAATTTCCGGCGGCAATTTTTGCAAAACATTGGATGCAAGTCTTAATGCATTTACCATTACACCTTTTGCAGATCCTGGGTGAGAGGCAACGCCCGTTATTTCAAGAACGGCAGAGTCTGCACTAAATGTTTCGTAATCAACCTCGCCTAAATGTTCTGAATCAAGAGTATAGGCTGCAACAGCATCTAAATCTGAAAGCTCTAATTTATGCATACCTCGACCAATCTCTTCGTCAGGATTAAAGCAAATACGTATCGGACCGTGGCTGATTTCAGGATGGTCAAGTAAATACTTAACCGCAGTCATAATAATGGCAATACCCGCTTTATCATCCGCGCCAAGAAGTGTTTTTCCAGATGCGGTGATGATATCTTCCCCTATTTTTTTCCCAAGTAATGGAATTTCAGCGATTGTCAAAACTTGTGAAGGATCGTCTGGCAAAATAATTGGTCTGCCGTCATAATTTCTATGTACAATTGGTTTTGCAAGTCCATCGCACGCATTTGACGTATCAACATGTGCTAAAAAAGCAACTTGGGGCACTCCCTTTTTTTTAGAATTTCCCTCAAGAGTTGCAAGGACATATCCAAAATCTGTAACTGTAACATCTTTTAATCCAAATTCTTTTAACTCTCGCTCCAAAAAATAGATCAAATCCCACTGATTTTCTGTGCTGGGACAACTCTTTGAATCGGGATCACTTTTAGTATCTATTTGCACATAGTGCAAAAACCTCTTTAAAAGCTCTTCTTTGGGAATTTCTATAAACATATAAAACATTATATACTGGTTTTCTTTGAAAAATAAAGAAAAAATGTTATTGTTTAAAATAAATTGAGAAAATTATGAAATTAATAAATATAACATCCTATTTAGCATCATTTTTTATTATAACATTTTTTGCTGACAGCCAAAATCGTATCATTTATATAACAGTTGCAGCAATTAGCCTCATTTCACAAGTTCTTCTTTTTTGGAAACACGACAAAAAAAGTTTTCTTATTTTTCTCCCCTTGTTAATTTACGCACTCTTCTTAGGGTTTCTCCAAGAAACACTTTTTATTCATCTCGACATTCTCACCTATGAAAATGCCCTTTTGTTTCCTCCCATATGGGTATTAGCTATCTATCCTCTTTTCTCTCTCTGCTTAAATTCTTCACTTTCATTTATTAATAAGAATTTAAGTTATGCATTTCTTGTAGGTGGATTTGGATCAATTACGAGCTATTTTTTCATAGAAAAAATGAAAAGCGTCTCTATTAATGGGGGTATTGCCTATATTTTTCTATTCCTATCCTGGGGTATCTATTTATCAATTCTCACACTTTTAAATCGTAAATTAATAGCTATCAGAGAAAAATACACCTGCCCTACAGAATTAAAAAAGCCGATTACAGCTTTTTTTGATAATCAATGCTCTTTTTGTGCAAGGGAGATGGAAAATTTAAAAAAACGAAACCAAACAGGCGAAACTATTTATGCATGTCCTGCAACGCATGAAGATCTAAGCGAAATCACAACCGCTTTTACCTATGAAGAGGCAATGAAAACTATTCACGCGCTAGATCATCAAGGAAAAATTCTTAAAGGGACAAAAACCATATCTGCCATTTTTGCAAGAGCAGACCTTCCTTTTCTTGCTATCTCGCTTCAAGCACCTGTATTCTCTTATTTATTTAATTTTATTTATATTATATCTGCAAAATTAAGACCCCGTCACAAATAAATTGCACTAATAGATATTATCTCTTAGTTATTTATTTATGAGCGAAAATCGAAATTTACACAAAGGCTTAAAGAAACGTCACATTAGCTTGATTGCTATGGGCGGAATTATCGGTTCATCTTATTTTTTAGGAACAGGTTATATCCTAAATCAAATAGGACCTGCTGCATGCCTAGCCTATATATTAGGTGGGTTTATCATGTATCTTACTATGTCTTGTCTTGCAGAACTTTCGACCGCTGATCCCTTACATGGCTCTTTTATTAGTTACTCTGCTAAATACATTTCCCCTGCTTGGGCATGTGGCGTAGGTTGGTCTTATTGGGTAAGCTGGGTAGTCTTTATACCCTCTGAGTGTATTGCAGGTGGCATTATCATGCACAACTACATGCCAGAAATTCCAATCTACCTTTGGGCTATTTTATTTGGAATTGTCATAACTTTAGTAAATTTAGCTCATGTAAGCGTGTTTGGAGAGCTTGAATTTTGGCTATCTCTCATAAAAATATTTTTACTTTTAAGTTTTTCTGTATTAGCTATTGCAATTTTTTTCGGTTTTATTCCAATCGATCATACAAAACCAATTGGAACTAAGTACTTAGCTGATGATGGAGGATTTTTTCCAAACGGCTATTTAATCTTATTCATGAATATGGTGATTCTTCTATCAAACTTTCAAGGATCTGAAATTATTGGACTTACTGCATCTGAATCTGATGATCCGATGAAAAGCATACCTAGCTCTTTGAAGACAATAAATTATAGAATTATAGGTCTTTATCTAATCCCTACTTTCCTTTTAGCAGTTATCTTTCCTTGGCAATCTGCAAGTTTAAATGGGAGTGTATTTGCATTTGCTCTTGAAAAATATGGACTTAGCTCATATGCACACTTTTTTAATTTCATGATCATCGCTGGGGCTCTTTCTTGCGCTAATAGTGGACTTTATGCAGCAATTCGTAGTGTTCATGGGTTAGCAAACCACAACATGGGCCCTAAAATCCTTCGCTATGTAACCTCTCATGGGAGCCCTATTTTTTGCGTTTTTTTAACACTCGGATTTATTTGGTCGCTTTTATTAGCCTCTTATTTTTTCCACTCAGGCTCTCTTTACGCAAACCTTCTCGCTATTTCGGGCTTTACAGGATCGACCTGCTGGATTTCAATTTGTGTTGCTCAATACCAATTTAGAAAAAAAATAGAAAAAATGGAAAACCCTCCCCAGCTCATCTGCAAAATCAAGTGGTTTCCCTATCTGACTATATTAGCTATTGTTTTGCAAATTCTTTGCTTATTTGTCGTTCTTATTAGCCCCTCTTTAAGACTCTCGTTCTATCTTGGAGTTCCAGTAACTCTTATCCCGATTCTGCTCTATAAATTTACAAAACACGAAAAAGCTATTATTGACTAACAAGTGATGTAAAGCGCTCTTTAAAGAAGAATTCATTTGAAAGTTTTTAAAACCCACCTGTTGGTGGGTTTTTCTTCTTATAGAAATTAGTTTGTAGTTTCAGAAAAACAACTCTCTATAGTTGTTTTTAATAGCGCTTTATCCATAAATCCAAATTTTCTTAAAACTTCTTTTCCATCTTTATAAAAGATGATTGTAGGCAAACTTTTAATGTCTAATTGAGCTGTCAATTCTTGATTCTCTTCATTGCAATTAATTTTTATAAACGTGTAGTTTTGCCCCATCTCATTGCTGAGTTCTTGAATGATCGGTGCAATCATTTTGCAAGGGCCGCACCAATCTGCATAGACATCAACAACAACATATTTAGATGAAAGAATTGTTTTTTGAAAATCGTCTTTATTAAGCTCTTTAACAGGATACAAATTTTCAACCTTGGAGGGTAGCTCTTTGTTTTTTTGTATTGCTTCAAGAGCTTTTTCACAAGAGAGCTGTACAAGCTGATTACTTAACATGAAAAGTTTTTGGCGGTAGGCTAAATAATTAGGATCAGCTAAGAGAGCTAATATATTTTCAAGATTTTCTGGTTCGACATTTTTTCTAATCACATCGAGATAGACCTCTTCTCGTACAACAAGATCATTGCGCATAATAGAGAGAATTTCGTCAGTAGAAAGAGCTGTAGCTTGTTGCATTTTTAAATAACTTGCAATCTGCCCAAACGGGGTATCTTTCGCATGTGCAAAATTTTCTTCGAAAATTGTTTTCGCATCTTCTTTTGAGATAAGAGCTACTTCTTCTCCACACAAAGATAGAGATAGTGCTGCTAAGCAAACTATTTTATTCATACGTTTTCCTTTATTTTTTATTTTGTTGAAGATAATGAAAAGCATCAATTGCTGCCATCGATCCAGATCCAGCTGCTATAATTGCTTGCCTATAGCAAGGATCTGCAACATCTCCTGCTGCAAAAACCCCCGGGATAGTAGTTTTTGTTGTGCCTGGATAGACAAAAATTGTTTGATCTTCTCTTAGATGAATCTGGCCTTTAAATAACTCTGAATTTGGGGTGTGCCCGATTGCAATAAAAACTCCGTCGCACGGGTAAAAAGTCAATTGATCTGTCACAACATTTTTTAAAAAGACCCCATCGACACTATTTTTAGCTGCATCTGAAATTTCATCAATGATTGTATTATAAATAAAATGAATTTTAGAATTTTGAAAAGCTTTCTCTTGTAATACTTTTGATGCTCTTAAATCATCTCTTCTATGAATTAGAGTCACTTTTGAAGCAAATTTTGCTAAATAGAGCGCATCTTCTAAAGCTGTATCACCACCACCTACAACAACTACTTCTTTACCTCGATACAAAAAACCGTCACATATTGCACAAGAATTAACACCTTTTCCAACAAGCTTAGATTCACTCTCTAGGCCAAGCCACTTAGTTCTAGATCCTGTTGCTATGACGAGTGTTTCTGCAAAAAACTCTTTTCCATTTTTTAGTTTCAACCGAAATGGTCTAGATGATAAATCAACCTCAGCAACATTTCCAAAAAGAGTTTCTGCTCCGAACTTAAGGGTTTGCTCACGCATTTGATGAGAAAGCTCTGCCCCAGAAATCCCATTTGGAAATCCTGGATAATTTTCAACCTTGTAAGAAAGTCCTATTTGACCACCAATCTCCTCTCCTTCTATAACAAGAGTAGAAAGACCCGACCTTGCACTATAAATACCTGCTGTAAGGCCAGCTGGCCCTCCACCGATAACAATAACTTCCTTTGTCTCAGAAAAAAGAGACGAGAGTGAAAAAGTTATAAAAAAAAAAAGTCTTAAAAATTTCATAGAGCCTACTATACATGAATGACTAGTTCAGCTCAACTATATTAGTGTAAAAATCTTAAGAAAACGGCCTTAATCTAGCAAACAATTGTCTAATCTCCACTTCCCCTATCTCTGTAGAAGTTCTTGAAGCGGTATTAAAATAAACTAATTGATCGATAAGGTATTTTTTTATATTTCTTGGCTCGTCAACGGCCACAAAATCAGTATAAGGAAGTACAAGACTTTTAATACAAGGCCATTTTTGATCTCCATTCAATGCATACATATGTTCAAAATTTCTCCCTCCAATATCAAAAATTGCTTCTAAGAGTTTTGGTAAAGAATCCAATTCTTCACGGGGAACATTTTTTACTTTAGAAAAAAAATCCTCTTTAAAGAGAGCTAATTGTACATCTCTTTCGGCGCCCCTAACAAAGGGTTCAGATCCCACTGGTAACATACACACTCCTTAGTAGTTGAAATCTTAGACAGTTTCTTAAAACGACCCAAAATTATACAGCTCTCTTTCTAAAAATCAATAAATAAGAAGTTAAAACAAGAGATTTAAACCTTAATAATAAAGCATAAATAAAGATTGGTTATTTAATTATAATTATTAATTATTGAATTTATATTTTTATTTATGATATAATGCTAAGACTTTTAACATTCACAAGGAGTTTTATGGAAACTTTAGGTCAAAAAGCATCTTTTTTAGGTTTGCCTCCAGCAGCAGCCTCCAGATTTGCCCACATTAGAAAAGTTACAGAAGCATCTGATTCTGAAACTAGTGATAGTGATAGCGGCACACCTCCTATGACAAGAATGCGCAAAAAACCTGAAGCAGTTTCCCAAACAAGAAGCGCTACCCCAACACACATTGATATGACAGCCAAAACAGCTGCCTTAGGAGCCCTATTTAAACCAAGAGGCGCTCCCCCTGCACCTGTAGCTGCTGAAGTTCCTCGCCCCTCAATGGAAGCTACAACTCTCGCAAGCGCTCCCTCATCAGGTGTTGATATGGTAGCTAAAAAAGCTGACTTACTCGCTGTATTTAAACCAAGAACCGCTCCCCCTGCAGCGTTAGCCGCTGAAGCTCCTCGCCGCTCAGAGGAAGCTACAACCTTGGCAAGCGCTCCCTCATCAGGTGTTGATATGGTAGCTAAAAAAGCTGACTTAATCGCTGTATTTAAACCAAGAACCGCTCCCCCTGCACCTGTAGCTGCTGAAACTAGTGGGGCTTCTGCCTCTCTAGGAGAAGCTCCTCGTCCCTTAGAGGAAGCTGTGGCTCCCCTAAGCGCCCGAACAAGCCCGCTAGAGAGTGTTAGCTCTACGGAAGCAGAAAGTGCTGAAGAAATTCCAAGAGCTGTTCTTCCTTCCCAAGATGCAGGAGCTAGAGCTTCTTTGGTAGCTGCAACTGTCGTAGTTAAAGCTACAGAGGCTGTAAAAGCTGCTCCCTGTGACGTTTTTCCTATATATGAAGAAGAGCCTCGTAGAGGCGTTGCAACTCTTGACAAACGGTTGATTGCTGAGATTAAAAAAAGTAAGGTTATTGATTTTAAAAACGCAGGAGAGGCTCTTGGAGCTCTAGCTTATCTTGGAAGAATTCGAGGAAGCCTAGAGAGCGAAGAAGATCTTTTAAGATATGTGATCTATTTAATTTCAGCCTATCACTATTTAGTTAGTAAAAGCATGAAAGAAGAGACTTCATTTCCTTTCAATTTGACTGAATTTACTCTCTCCATGCGCTGGGCTTTAAGTAAATTGGAAACTAGGCATGGTGTTAAACTTTTTAACAAAAAAGAAAGTGATACAGAAAAACTCCTTAGAGAACCTCCGAGCACAACTTTGTACCTTGCTTCTGCAAAACGTCATCTAGGAGATAGATCACACCTCACACCGCTTGAGCTAGCATCTGCAAAAAATCCTAATATGCAAATTTTTAGAGCGATGTGGGGACAAAAATTTCCTAAATAAACCTACCCTTAAGAAGGAGAGGTGGTTTGTAAATCGACCTCTCCTACTGGCGAAAGAGTCTCTATCAGTTTTTGTTTATCGATCTTAGCAATCCAAATTTCGTGATCTTGCCGTCCGTAACTCAAATATATATACTCCCCATCATGAACAAAACCGCAAGGAAAGACTGCTTGCACAGGTTTCCAATAATATGGATATTTTTTCCCATGATAAAAATTTTCACCAATAATCGGCTCTTTACTCACATGCGTCAATTTAAATGGCTTATCTTTTTCAAACATATAAGCTCCTATAAAATAGTGTAATGCACTCTCTCCCTCCGAATGAACAGATTTCATATCGATCGAAGAGTGGAAAAATGCCAAATAGCTAGATCCTATTCTTAAAGCAGGCGTCCCTCCCCTAAGCTCCCCCCATTTCCATCCAATTTCAGACGAAGAGAGTGAAAAAAAGGAGCAACTTTCTGAACCATCTAACAAAGGCTCAAAAACAAGGTGCGGAGAAATTGAATAGGAAAGCAGAACTCTTCCTTCATAATCAAAAGGCGACCAATTTTTTTCTCTTCTTGTAGATAATTCAAAAGGAAACTGGCCAAGTCTTTCTAGACTTTTGAAAAAAAATGAATGTCCATTAAAGTCTAATTCACCTACATACATTCTAAATCTACCTTCAGTTACCACCTCATCTCTATTGTCGCTAAAAACAATATATAAATGCTCGTCTACATTAATTAGCCTTGCATCTTCTGCTCTTGAAACTAATTCTCCATTGATTACAGCCTCAGGAATTTGGAGCAGATAAGCAGGCCCTTCCACCTTCAAGTCCTCATTTAAAAAAACAAGACCCATACGAGAAATCGAAGCAGAATTTACCGTATTTTCACACATTTCCATAGGAAGCGGCAATTCACGAAAGCTTAAAATAAGAGAGCCTCTCCAAGAGACAATTGACGCATTAAAAGCATCTCTATGACCTGGAATTTCAACTTGTTTTGTCTCCAAGACAAAATCTGATTTCGCTAATTCTAAATCGATAAGATCTGCATATGCAAAACTAAATAGGGACAAGACTATTAAAAAGTCCTTTTTTATCCAATTTAACCACCCAAAGTTCACGATTTTGTCTCCCATAAACAATGTAAATATATGTGTCATCGAAAATAAATCCTCCTGGGAAAATCCCGCGCCAAGATCCCCAATATTGTTTGTAAATAGCGCCACTAAAAAAACCACGGCCGTTGATCGGTTCTGGGCTAATATTTGTCATTTCAAATGGGGGCTCTTTTTTGAAAGTAGCAGCTCCCATAAAATAGTGTAGCATCTCTTTATTCTCTGAATAAGAAGAGGCCATTTTTTTTGCTGTATGAAAAAATGTGAGATATTGATTATCTATTTCTAAAGTCTGCGTCCCCCCCCGAAGCTCCCCCCAAACCCAAAAGGGAATCTCTTTTGAAGATTTTGCAACTGTAAAAGCTTCGTTATTTCTAAAAAGGGGCTTAAATACTAAGTGAGGGTTTAAACTGTAAGAAAGATATAACTCATCTTTATAGGTAAATGGGGTCCAATTTTTTTCTCGAAGAAACTCACTCTCTCCTTCATAGTTTGTCAGTTTTTCTTTAGAAACAATTGTAAAAAACCCATTATTTTCTTCTAACTCAAGAATATGAACTCTAAACCCTCTTTTTGTAATTATCTTCTCTTCATTATCTGAATAGACCATGTATAAACGGCCATTTACTTCAATCAATCTTCCATCTTCTGCCCTATTTGGGTAGTTTGAAATTTCCAACATTTGAGGCTCGGCTGCAATTTCAAAATCTTCAGTAAGCCAAACAAGACCAATTTCTGAGGAATTATATGAATCTTTAGGATTTTTTAGATTCCTAAAACTCATGAGAAGTCTTTGTTTGAAACGAATGATCGAAGGATTAAACGCTTCTGGATAAGAGGGTATAATAATTTTCTTTATTTCTAAAACAAAGGAATCGCTTGTCTCTGCATGTAAAAAAAGAAACAAACAAACAAACAGTAAAATTCTCAATTATCTTTCTCCACTGAAATTAAACTATTCATGAGCAACTTTTTATCCATCTTTACAACCCAACATTCAAAATCTTGTCTTCCATAGACTACCCAGATCGCATCATTATCAAAAACTAATCCGCCTGGGAAAACAACCCTAAGCGGCTTCCATGTAGGATATTGAGGCGGTGTATAAAATTGTTTTCCAATGATGGGCTCAGGACTAATTTGTGTTAGCGAAAAGGGTGGTTTCGATTCAAATCTATAAGCTCCCATAAAGTAGTGAGACATTTTTTCACCGTTTGACTGAACTGTTTTTATATCAATAAACGAGTGAAAAAAACCTAAATACTCATCCCCGTCTAGAAGTGCGGGGGTTCCTCCTCTAAGCTCTCCCCAATTCCAAAAAACATTCGCCTTTGTAACAGCTATAGTTTCACAACTATCATTTTCTTCAATAGGCAAAAAAACCCTATGCGGATTTAAACTATAAGAGAAATGAAAAGTTCCCTCGTAATCAAAAGGTGACCAATTTTTTTCTCTCCAGTTTTTTTTATCACCTGAAAAACAAAGATGGTACTTTGGTGAAGAAATATAAAACTGATTATCTTGATAAAAAAGTTCTGCAGTAACCATCCGGCGAGTTTCTAAATCGTCATCGCTTAGAATATTATTGTATGCAATATAATACTTATCTCCCGATCTAATCAGCCTCGGATCTTGCGCTCTTGAAATTTTTAAAGGTCTATCTCCATAAATTTTTAAAAGCGTTGGCATGCTTTCTGGTTCAAAATTTTCATTCAGCCACACAAAACCCATCAAATGGGCAGACTGTGTTAAGGGATCTCTTGCCCTAAAAGCTAATAAGAGCTTTCCATCGTGCCAGCGAACTATTGAAGGGTTAAACGCAGAGGGGTAGCCGGGGATAAAAATTTGTTTTTCCTCCAACACAAAATCTTGAACTTTATCTTGCAGATCTGGGAAAACAGCTGGAAAAATAGTCTCCCATGAAACTAATAGAAAGAGTAAAAAAAAGGGCTTTGCATATGTATTCATTACGACTCAAAATGTTTAAAGATGGGTTTTTTGAAGTTTCTATCAGACCAAAATTCAAAAGGAAACGCATTATAAAGTGGTTCAGGGTCAAATTCTAGAGGTGACTCCCCACCCATTTCCAAGGCTTGTTGAAAAGATGTAGCGATCCTAAAATTTTCTCTTCCTGTTGCATAGTAATAATCTTGATATTTAAATAATGGTTCTTTTTCAGATAGCCTTAAATATCTAGCTGGAATTCCGTATGCTTCTGCAATAATAATTCCATGTAGTGAACTAGATATGACAAATTTGCTGTCTAAAATCTTTTCAATGACATCATTCCACGGGTCCGTAGGATAAACAATCAAATCAGAACTACAATTTGCAAATCTTCCTATTTCATACAAATGAGGAATAAAAACATATTCATATTTCGGCTCTTTTTTTCGTTGAAATTCAGGAAAAAGGAATGGAAATAAAAGAGCTGGATCTCCAAAAACATCTGGAGATAAAATTCCAAAGGTCTCTTCCAAAAAAGCTTTCGTTAAAGGACCTCTTAAAGCTCTTATATCAAGAGATGTAAAATTGTAATCCTCTTTATTTATGTGTTTAAGGTTGCACCCAGTCCCCCAAAGAACATCACCTGTATTTGCAAAATAGAGAATAGACCCAAGAGCAAGTAATTTTTTCTTAGGTAGTTTTGTTTTTTTATAAACAACTATCGGCCCGTCTACAATTCTTTCAACTATTTTCAAAGAGAGATAATCACCAAAGTTCACAAACTCTTTTTGTTGCCAATAATAAAGAGGGAGTTCTTCAAAATGATGTTCACTTACCAAAGAATTTGTGATAAAAACAAAAAACAGACTTAAAAAACGCTTCAATACTTTCCCCTTAACCAGCCATTTTAGACTGATTTTTTTTAGCTTAGGGAATGTGTTATCAAAAAACGTAATATTTATCTATTTGAAATTATTATTATCTGGTTTATTTTCAAGATCTCAATCACTCTCCCAGACAAATATTACAAGCATTTTTACAACTTTAAAATAGGCGTCACTTTTTTTATCTATAGCTACCTTTGTAACGTGAGTGACAATCAGGTCTTCTTTGCAATTTTGTCTCTGATTTTCTTTGATAACAATTATGCTTTGCTTGACTGCTCTCTATCCATGTTACAAGAGCATGTATGTTTCTTGCATGTTCATTCTTCGGGCGATATCCCCTTAAAAGCCTATCTCTTACTTCTGCAATTTTATCACTTTTACCAAAATCGTACGCAACAATTAGTTCTTCAGCTTTTTCACAATCTGCGTGATCTACAATTACTTGATCGGCAATCACTATTCCTTCAGCAAGCTCTCTACAAACAATATCTTTGCCAAATTCTATTAATGTATCATTAACAACTTTATCAAATTCTAAAGGGCCTGTATCGCCAATTTTTAAATGAACTGGAAGCGATCCAGCAAACACTGCATGCACTAGTACCGCACTAAGTGCTACTCCCGCTGTTTTTGTGAAACAACCATAGCTTACAACCCCTAAAGAACTTTTTCTTATTGCATCCATGTAGCGCCCCCTTTTTTTTTAAAAAAAAATTTAAAGATATTGTAAATATTAAAAAAGATCTGTCAAGTTTTTTTTAAAAAATAATATAAATTTTTAGAATCTCGTAGAGTTTATCTTTTGTTTTCACTATCTTTATTTAAAAACAGGAGTTTTATGAAACGTTTACTATTTGCCCTAACACCTTTTTTTTCTTACAGGCGTAAGCGCTGATAATCAAGCTGCATGCCCAGAGACTTGTTTTAATCGGGGAGCAGAGTCAAAACCCGAATGCATGCAAGCAGGGTATGCAACTCCTGCTGCCATAGAAATTAACAAGGGATGGAATACATTTTTTACAGCAAGCTATCTCTATTATGAAGCTATCCAAGGAGGCATGGATTTAGCAGTTCCTGTAGAGGCTACAATTGCCTTCGGTTCTGCTTCAGATGTCTACCCTTCTGCTCTCGGCTATCCTGTGTTAGTACAAGATTTTGCATTTAAATCTGGATTTCAAGTAGGACTTGGTTGGATTTGCCCAAACGACCACTGGGTCTTGTATGCAGAGTACACTTGGCTTCACGGAACAACACATACAAACGCTACAGCACCTTCCCCAAACGTCGCTACAATTAATGGATTCGGAGTACCCCAATCAGGGCTATGGAATCCAGCAAGCTGGTATCAAGGCAGTTATTTTGACAACATTTACCCACCGTTTATCTCTTCTGCATGGAACTACAAAATTGACTTGGTAGATGTCCAAGTATCTAGGCCCTACTATGCAAGTCCAAGAATTACTGTTGATCCATTTTTTGGCCTTAGAGGGGCATTTATAAGACAAAGTTTAGATCTTAATGCGACTGAGCTCTCTTATAACGACAATATTATATTTTCTCCTGTCTGGGAAGCAAATTACGCCTCGCATGCAAATGGAATTGGGCCAAGATTTGGAGCGAATGGAAATTGTTATTTAGGGTATGGGATTAAATTGATTGGAAATGCAGCAGCTAGCCTTTTATTTACCGGTTATCATGTATCACAAGATGTAACAAGCCCAGATGCTGACACTCCTCTTCCTGTACGAACAACTCTAAAAGAGTTTAGCACTCTTCGTCCAAATTTAGATATTTCTTTAGGTCTTGGCTGGGATACTTATTCTTATTGCCAAAAATTCCACTGGAATATTGAAGCTGTTTATGACTTTAGCATTTTCTGGGAACAAAACATGATGCGCTACCTTGCTGACTTGGTCGGGTCTAACTATTATGGAATCGGTGGCGGAAGCGCTGGAAACCTTTACTTACAAGGCTTAATTATCAAAACAGGATTTAATTTTTAATTTTACTTGATCATCTGCATGAATATGCAGTGTATGCAAGTCAAAAAGCTGCTTAAGATTCTCTTCGGCAGCTTTTTTATTTCGTATCACATCTATAATATTTGATGTGTAGATTGTATCAACAACATAAGCTTCTTTTTTTAATGCGTTTGCAAGAAGAAAAAATCTCTCTTCTTGGTCAGCTACATTTAAAAATAGATGCTTTATTCTTTTTTCATTATACATTCTTTGTAAGTAGGCAAAATTATCAGATGGCAAAAGAAAAATAGCATACCTTCTTATCAATTCTTTCATTTGATGATCTTTATAAAAACCAAAACGAAGAAGTTGTCGATTTTCTGAGAGTGCCTTTGGAAGATTTTCTAAAACTTCAGCCCCCGATTTTGCTGAAAGGACAAGTTTTTTGAAGAGTTCATAAAATTCAATAACTTTGAAACTAATATCACAAAGAAAGGCGATCTTTGGCCTTCTTGTAACAAGAATCTTATAATTCATCTCAACAGACCATCCAATGTGAACTCCATTTTCAGGCCTCGGTATTTCTAAAAGAGCTAAAAGAGTCTCCTCTTGGAACTGTTCATTTGACAAAATAAAGGGAAGTTTATTTGTTTCAGACTTCCCATCTAAAAAATCAAATTCTTGAAGAGAACTTTCTGCAACTAATGAAATGATGAAACAAGTAGCTACAATTAATTTCATTTTTACTATATTATCAATCATATGCAAAACCTCTCTATAAGATCTCTTCTTTCAATTTTTTTGCTCTCTTTATTATCAGCAGATCTCACAATTATTCCAGGCCCTTTAGTGAATATTACAACAGATCAATCTGTAGGTTCAATTGTTATTGTTAGTGGAAATGATTCAGGCTATATGGCGACATGGCAAAATACAAATGGGGCTGGTATAGAGGGCTTTTCTTCAAATTTAGGCAAGAATTGGACAAAAAACACTTTAATTGATCCGACTATCGAAAATTTATGGGTAGCCAGCAACTCATCGGGCTTTTTGACAACTTTTGTCTCTTCAGATTCTGAATTCTTAGGCAATGCTTATACAAGGTTCTCTCCAACCTCAGGAACTACTTGGTCAGAGCCTTTTAATCTTTCAAATAACGATACTGTCGCTCCTTTTTCTCTATCTACTGCAAATGAAACTGGATTCCTTACAACCTGGTGGAATTTTTGCCCGGGCTATGGAAACGTAAATTTTTCTCTTAATGGTCTTGGCTGGCAACCCACTATTACTCTCAGCAATACGGGAAATATATCAAGCCCCCTTTTATCTTCTGGGTCAACAAATGGATTTATGGTTGTCTGGCAAGAATATCTTAATGGCGAAGTAACAGCCTATATCTCTTATTCAGCAGATGGCACTAATTGGAATTCACCTCATGCTGTTTCTGAAATTATAAATTTAGGTGAATTTCGCCTTATTTCTATAGCAAGTAGCCCTGAAGGATATCTTTTAGCTTGGATTGATGATGCAGATACAAGCTACTCTATTTTTTCTTCAGATAATGGAATTAGTTGGACTGCCCCCTCTCAAATTTCAACTGATCATCCATCAAACTGTAACAGACCTTTTGTAAGTATTACAAAAACTAGCGCTGGATTTCTAGCCTCTTGGACAGGTCATCTTGGAGAGGCTTTAGCCTCATTATCAGATGATAATGGATCTACTTGGCAAACTCCTGTTGTCTTAAATCGTAGAGGAAATTATGTCATGCGAAACGTTCTCTACACAACTGTAGCTGCAAGCTCTCTGAATGAAGGGTGCATGTTTACTTGGCTAGATGAAAATGAAAATGTGATTTCTTGCTATGCAATATTGGCTGAGAGCATTCAACCTGTGACAAACCTTCACGGGAAACACTTACTAAATAAATTCGCAAATTGCCAAGAATATGTAAACTCTCTTTCTTGGACGGCTAGCATATGGCCATTTGCAAAAAACACATTGGTTTATCGAAACGGCTTGTTAATTGCAACCCTGCCCTCTTCTCAAACAACCTATCAAGACCACAATCAAAATAACCCAGTCACCTATACTCTTATGACAATAGACGAATCAGGTAATGAAAGC
The DNA here is from genome assembly GCA_016866545.1 of Chlamydiota bacterium. GTDB lineage: Bacteria > Chlamydiota > Chlamydiia > Chlamydiales > 2-12-FULL-49-11 > VGMD01. The sequence goes on from VGMD01000004.1 coordinate 29,850, forward strand.
GCTCCTGTTTCAATTTCTCTTTAATACCCAATTTTTTTGATAATTAGGTAGTATGGCACTGTTAACAAAATGCTTTAAAATGGAGATTTTGTTAACAGAGCCACAAAGAATGATTTCTATTTTTCGGCGACAATGTGATAGTTCGTTGTCGCAAGTTTTCTTCTCTCCACTTCTGCAAAAACTTCTGCATCTTTTAGTTGCTCAAGTATTGTGCTAAAATGTTTTGGCAAGATGCGAACTTTTACTAATCCATTAACAATCTTATGAATCCAAGTAAATTCTTTAGATGCCTTTTCGATATTAAGCTCATCAGTTTTTCCTGGATTTGCAGCGACTTCAGATTTAATGATTTTAAAACCAGCCTCTTTAAATGCATCTAGATATTCCGCTTTCGAAGGAGTGCCTATAGCACCTAAAAGTGGCTTGATTCGATTTACTATATAGACGTGCTCTTTGTTATTCGGATCGTAACCATCTAAAGTTAACCAGTCGCAAGAAGAGACCCTTCCTCCCGGTTTTAAGATTCTATAGAGCTCTTTCATCAATTTATACAAATCTTTCGAGTAACTAAAAACTTGAATGTGGTATATAGCATTAAATGTTTCATCAGGAAATGGGAAAGGAATATCGTTTAAATCCCCTTTTTGGAATTGGAGCAGATCTTCCATCTTTTTTTCTTTCGCATACTGTCGTCCATGTTTTAACTGATCCTCTTGAATATTAATTCCAGTTACATTTGCCTTTGTTACCCTTGCAATATGTGCTGCAACTCGCCCTCTTCCACAACCGATATCTAAAACTCTATTGCCCTCTTTAATTTGTAAATCGGACATCATTCGTCTTTCAAAAAGCTCCTGGTTTTGAGCGATACTTTTTTTAGGATCGATCATGGGAGGAATGTACATTTTTTCTACGCAGCCTAAAGATCCCACTAAATTTAAAACTGCATAGTAGTCTTTAACTTTCTGATGAACGATCTCATAATAATTTTCGCCGTAAGCTGCTTTTAATCTGTTCTCATCTTTGAAATCGTGATGAAACACCTCAAATGAATCAACAAAGGCATCAATTTTTTCCTGCGGCAATCTGTAAATCTCTTTGAACGATCTCCAAATTGTCTTTGTTCTATAAACTAAATGACCTACTTTTCCCATATATAAAATTTCCTCCAAATAGGGACAAAATAGCAAACTAAATGAGACGGAGTCAATTGATTTATTTAGAACGGTGAGCTCTGTCAAGTAGAACTGCGCACGCCTGTGCAACATTGAGAGAGGCTATCTTTCCATACATCGGAATTCGGACAATAAGATCGGCTCTTTTCTTAAGAAGCTGCTGCACACCAACACCCTCTGATCCCATCACCAAAATGATTTTTTCTGGCCAGAGCGCATCCTCTTCCCCATCCATGTCAGCAACCACTAAGGAAAAACCCTCATCTTGTAACCGTCTTGCAGATTCTGCTAGATTTGAAACTTCAACCCATGGAACAAAAGCTGAGGCTCCAGCGCTTGCTTTACTAACAACAGGGGTCATAGGACACCCACGATTTTTTGAAGTGATAATTGCATCTGCACCAAAACATTCTGCAGCTCTTAAAATTGCACCCACATTTTGCGGATCAAAAATAGAATCAAGCATCACAATAATTTTAGCATCAAAAAGATCATCTAATAGCAAGGGCTCTTGATCGACAACTTTTAAAGCAATTCCTTGATGCGAAGTACTATTTGTTAAACGCTCCATCTCATCTTTGGTAATAACCTTTACAGGGCAAACCGCATTCTCTACAAAAGAGGTAGAATACATTTGAATCGCTCTTTCAGGAGCTCTTTTTAAAACTTCTTCTACTGCCCTCTTACCAATAACAATTTGATTTTTCATGCCACAAATTATACTGATAAGCCGAAAATAAAGCGATCCCTCTTTTCAAAATTTTACGCCGATACCCCTTCCAAAATTAAGCCCGCCAATATCAAGCCAAGTTGCCTCTACATTTGCAAGCTCAATACTAGGCGCTCCAAATTGCTTAAAGGAATAAGAGGCAAAGAGATCCGCCAAAAGATGCTTAGCAATAAATAATTGAACTCCCGTATCAAGCACAAATCCAGATCCATTATTTGCCATATATTGTTTAACAAATGAAGAGTAATTTCGAATCTGCATAAAATAATATTTGAAACCAGCTCCAAAATAAGGCCTAACGATTGAATTAGGAGTAATCCACTTCAGACCTGCAGTCAAAGGCTCTATTTGTATTCGGGTTTTTTCCTCCAGGCCAATTGATTTACCATTAGCTAAAAAATAATCAAGTGCCCACCAAAAATTAAGCCCTCTTAAACCAAAATTGTCACCCTGATAAAAAGGGATAGTTCCCGTTAATTGATAGTTAATACCCCCATTGTGATAGATTTCGCGAAGAGTTTTAGATTCTGGCCAAAAATAGCTAAATCTAGCCTCTATTGTAGTCGGAATTATTTTTCTCTCTGCATAAGCTGAGGCGGTTAGGCAAAATAAAAAAATAATTTTTTTCATGGGTCTATTCCTTTTTTAATTTTCCACATATCACGGTTGTAGGCAAAAATACAGCTCTTTTTCAGAAGGAGGGTAATAGAGCAAAATTCTCTCTTCTATTTCTCTTAAATTCTCTTTATCAGAGGGAACTATAGAAAAAAAGAGCCTTGGTTTATTTACGCCCGGCTCACTGTGAAGAGCTGCTCTATCAAATCTACCAATGACAAATAAAATTCCCTCCCTTTCTTTAGGAGAAAAAATAGAGTCTCTATTGCAAAACTCATTTAAAAACATAGTTTCTTGCATATTGTTCCAAATTACTCTTCGTAAATTTTTACAATCTGTTGGTAATAAATAGAAAAATGGGGCTACCTGGAGCACGCCTCAGCCTCTTCCAGGCGCTGCTAGCCCATCTGGAAGCCCTCGAATCGCAGCGAACTTTACTGGGTTTGTTATTACCTGGGTCGATATCCCACCTGGAGCAGCTAGCGGAAATGTATAGGCAACATTTTCTTCAGATAGTGGCCAAAATTAGTCAAATCCTATACTTATTCAAGGTAATGCAGCGGCTCTACCTCCTGTAAATGTAACTGCTACCACATCAGGATTTTTAGCTACTTGGATTCAAAACAGCACTGAAGTAAAGTGCTCTTTTTCAATAGACGGGATAACTTGGGGGTCAGCTACTCTTATTGATAACGATACCGATAACCATTACCCTTCATTGGGACCTATCGCAACAGGAGTCAAAGATAATTTTCTTGTTGCTTGGGGCCCATTAAATGGCGGAGATTACGGATATTCTAGCTATTCAACCGATCAAGGGGCAACCTGGTCTCCAAAATCAATTATTGATGAAACTCTTGTAGACGGATATCCCGTATGTCCAGGAAGAACAACAAATGGCTACCTAATTGCCACACAAAAAGGAACTGGTGTAGCCTACTCCTCATTTTCCTCTACTAACGGATCTAATTGGAGCGTTCCCTTAGCATCAATCACTTCAAATATCACAGGAACAAACTTCAACACTATCCCTCTTTTATATACCTCCGTTGGTACGTTTGTCAGTGCAAATTTTACTGATGGCACAGGGCAAATCAGCGTAACAAGTGACGATGGCTCCTCTTGGCAGCAATTTGTAACATTTACAACATCAAACTATTTAATGAACACACAAGACATCTATGATAACGCGCCATTTATGGCTCTTGGTGAGGACGGTATTATGGTAACTTGGGTAGATGAAAATAGATACCCTGTTTCATGTTTTATCCCCCTCTCTTTTTCCCCCTCAATTCTTCCTGCTATCAATTTGAAGGGGGAGCGACATCTGAATCAATTTCCTTTCCAATCTCAATCATACGTAACTCTTTCTTGGGCGCCAAGATCTAGCTCTAGTGTTATAGGTAGCTAAAAAGCCTAATCTTCAACCCAAATCTTTGGGAACTTCTCATTTTTTAAAAGAATAATTTTATCAAGCGTAGCATGAGCATCTTTAGGAATATGAATTCTAACCTCTTCACCACATTCATAACTCTCATATCTTTCTTCTTCTCCTGAACTTGTTTTTAAAACAGTATCAGTAATTTCAACGTTAAACTCTTTTTCTGATTCAGAAAGCGTTAATTCAACATATAAAGGCATAACCATTTTTTCTTCAATTGCTGAAATGCTTCTTTTGAGAAGTGCAATTACACGATTTGAAGGGCAATTTTTTTCAGAAAGTTTTAAAATAGGAGAGACATAAATAAATGGACTACAAGGGCCAAAATAGCTTAATAGGTTTATGCAAAAATCTCGTATACGTAAAACTAGGTTGTCAAAAAAAAGAACTTGTTTTTTACTTCTGCAGCCCACAACATAAATACGATCACCTCGTAAATAGAGAGTTCTATTCTCAGGTTTTTCTTTAAAAAGATAAAATTGATTTAAATTTTGTTTTGCTACTTCTTTTGACATCGTAAGCTTCATCTTAGGAACACCCTTTTTTATGTTTAAACAAATTATGAAAAACTAAAGCGTAAAAATGTTTTCGCCAAATTCAAATTTTTTACTTCATTTTTTATAACAAATGGAAAAGAACTCCAATATATTGGGGACTTTAAAAGTCCCCAATATAGATATCATACCTATTAATCAGCGTTATACCCACGTGCAGCCATAAGTGCTTCAATCGACATTAGAAGATCCTCTTTTGTCATAGCAGCCAGAGGGGGCATATCTAAACGAGCAGAGCACGTATGGATATGAAATTGATCTCCTCGGTGAGAAGATCTCGTTGTTCTATCTTCATAAAGCCGCGTGATAGAAAATTTAAAGAGTGTGTCGCGAGGCGCATTGTTTTGTCCTGTCATAAACTGAACGAACAGTGCAAGCCATTCAGGATTCTCGCGCTGCTCGTTGATAATCTCTCTCATCCATTGATAATATCTATAAAAAACATCTCTTTCTGGAAGTGAAGCACTATAATTTACCATCATCGCCTCATCAACTCTCATTCTCTCTAAAATATCATCGGCAGTAAATGCAACCCCTTCAACAGCAATTTGGAAAGCTTCAGCAGTTGGAATAGTCTGAATAAGAACAACTACGTCGCTTCGTAAATTTTCTCGAACAGCCTTAATGAACTGAGCTTCCTCTACCTGTTTTTGAAATAGCTCTTTAAGATTCTTATTAAGATAAGAGTCAATTGTAGCTTCACTCTCATCAGAGGGTGGGTCTAAACAAAAAACATTAGTACACATCTCTAAAAGATCTCTTCTAAGATCTGCTTGTTCTGCGATATTTATAGGTGCCTCACGCGATATATGCTGCCCATACCAGCGAGCTATAGACGATCGATAAGGAGATTCTGGAAGAATCATTTGCAGCACTTGAGAAAGAGCAAAGATGTGATAACTAGGAATGTCACAAGCAGCTTTTAAAACAGCGTAAAAATTTTTATCGAATAGATAACCGAGTCTTACACCGTGTGGGCTTAAAAGCGCAGATGATATTGATCTTGCAAGAGTCGAAGTCAGCATATAAGCTCTATCCCCTTGAATTGCATAAGGGCGATAAGGTGGATCTTCTCTTCTTTTTAAAAGACCTGACGATCTTGTAAAAAGTCTTCCCGAAAGAGAAGAGAAAAATTCTCTTGAAAGCCCCCCCACATCAAGTGCTGGCCCTTCTTGGAACAAATCGTTTAAAAACCCAATATGAGTAACTCTTGGATCAAAAGAGAATAAATTAAATCTTCTTGCAAACTCTATAGGAGCTATTGCTAAACTGTTTGGATGAACCCATAATGTATTGCTATGAGGTTGATGATAAATACCTTCTTTTACAAAAACCTCTTTAAATGCAGAAAAAACAAGATTTTTCCACATATCATTTCTGTCATTAAATTGATCTAAATAGGCAACACCATTAATTTCAACTCCGACAAGAGCCCCAGTTGCACTAAAGATCATTGCAAGGCGAGCTTCTTGCGTATCTAAATAAATTCTAAAGCCGTTAAGAACATCTGTCGCTATAAATAGTTTATTATTTGTATTGTGAGTAAGAAATGGTCTATCTTGCACGTAATTACCCTTGAGTAAAAGTCTTGGCAAAAAAACACTCCAATCACTAAATGAACTATCTACCTCTTTTGGAATACGTCCTTGAATTTGCAACCGATGAAAACATGCATAAAGAGATAAAGAACGTGGATTACTTGGATCAATCAATTCTTCCATAGAGCACAAAACTCCATTGATTGTAATTGATTGAAGATTTCCGTCCCTATAAAACCGGAATTCTAAATTATTTGTAGGGTCTTCAGGAGCATATTGCTGGATATTAATTTTATAAGATCCTGAAGCACTCTCATTTTCAAGAATTGCATAATATTCAACCCCTAAGTGGTCAGTAAGAGGGAGAGGATCCCCATGAGAAAGAGTTTGAAGATATGCAACAAAAGCTGAAAATTGGTCTTGGCTAATAGGGGGATTTTCAACTCTATGATCGCAAGATTGGATACTTTCAATAAAAGTCTCTAGTCGCTTGCTCCAAATATTTTCAGGATCGGACAGGATAGCTCGTAGCTGATCGGTCATCTCAAGCTCATTTGCAGGAGTAAATCGAATCGCAAGCCTATCTGTTGAATGTTCGTAATTTTCAATTTCAATACCAATAGCCTTGCCTCCTAAAATATATCTCGTGTAGAGACGAAATAGTGTGTTTTCAGAAGAAGAGAGGACAATTGCAAAATCTGCTTGCATATGTCCTCTAGCTAAAAAATCTCTCAACCGGAGTAAATTTTCACAGTTAATAGGCGTAACATGTGAAAGAACAAGTTGCATTAGAGTACCATGGGGGGCAAAATCACGAACGCGTAAGCTTTGAAATTCTGTTGGCAGGTGAAAAACCTGTCCTTTATTATCGGCTATGGCAATTAATCTTCCACATGAAATTAGCTTAAATTTTTTATATTCGCTTAAAACCCCCTCTCCTTTAATACGAACGAGCGTTTGAATAATTGTTTGGATATACTCTGCAACTTGTGCATCTGGATTTGCTTCAATCGTATAGCTAGCTCCATCTAAGGTTTTTACAAAAGATTGCATCCTACAATCAGAACGATGTTCTGCAATAGCACTCGGAAGAAAAGGTCTCAGTCTAGGAACGCAAGGGCTTATATCTGTTGGATCCAGCGAACCACTAGAGAAAGATGTAAAACCTACCACGCCCGATCCAGCGCCGTGAGTTGCTAAGAATCGAGAATCCCTTTGAATACTTCTACGAAAAACATCACCCCCTTGTCTCGCTTGACTCTCTTCAAAATCTCTTAAACCATCGGATTCGCCTCTATGTGCTCTAACATCTCTTGCACCTAAAGAAGCTACTCCAGAGGCAGCAGCAAATTCTTCACTAGAGCCCCCCGCACCGCATCCTGCGCCATTTCCCGAAAAGGGCGCACCGACATCACGCCCTCTAAGAATAGAGCCTTCTCTAATAGCTCTTCTGCCTGCTTGACTCGCACGCTGGGTGTCGGATTGAACTAAAACTCTTGCTGCAGGAGCAGGAGTTCCCGTAACCGATGTAAAAAACCGAGCAATTTCTCTTGCTACCTCTGAAAAGCAATCCATAAGAATCCTTAATTTTTTGTTAAAATTTAAATAAGATTATCATAAGATTTAAAAAACAAACAGAGTGAAAATTTATTTTAAAAAACAGCAATATTTTTTCTAAAACTTAAATTTTCGGAGCACAATAGATTTAGCTCTTTTACGAGGACGAGGCTTTTAAAATTCGCTCAATAAGTGTTAAATAAAGCCCTTCTCGAGGCAGATTGATATCAATCCAAACTTTTTCAAGACTGTCCTCATCAATTTTTCTAAAAACTGCAAACAGCTTGTGTGCAATTTTTTCTGGTTCATCGTCTCTTCCTAGCGAATAAAATTTTTGATTAGTTTCATAATCTCGATTTTCATAACCTATGATTGCATCAACTTTTGATTTCATCTCATTTTGGATATAGATCTTTGCATCGGGGCTGTAGTGGCGAAATTTTGTTCCGGGGCATATTTGCAAATTTGAATGATCAATTGGTTCCCCTAAAATTAATTCAATCGCATCTTTTGGAATAAATCCATACCTTAGAAGGACCCATTTTTGTTCAATCCAACCAATAATCGTTGACTCAACCCCACATGTTGGTTCTTCTCCTTTTAAAATAGGAAACTCTTTTCCAAAATCTTTTTCGATATGGGAAATTTTTGTTGAAGAGGGCTTTCCCGAAAGATTGGCTGATGGAGCAACAACTGGCCCTGCCTCTTCTAATAACTCTTTTGTCTCTTTATGATTCGGTATTCGAACAGCAACTGTCTTCAATCCAGCTGTGATTTGCGAATTTAAGTCACCTTTTGCCTCAAGAATCATTGTTAATGGCCCTGGCCAAAATTTTTCTGCGAGAAGAAAAAAGGTTTTAGGAACATTTTGTACAAACTCTAACACCTGCGAGATAGTTGCAGAGTGAACAATCAACGGGTTTTCTCTTGGTCTATTTTTTAATTGATAAATTTTTTCAATAGCCTCTGGAAAATTAATTGACGCCGCAAGACCGTAAACTGTCTCAGTAGGAATAATAAGATTTCCACCGCGCAAGAGAATTTTTTTAGCCTCATTTTTTTCAATAATCATGTCAAAGCCCAATTTGCTAAATAGTAATAAAACGGTATCCCAAAAATGAGATTAAACGGAAAAGTAATTCCAAGGGAGAGAGGTAAATAAATCGACTCTTTAGCCTCTGGCAGAGCAAGTCTCATTGCAGCAGGAACTGCAATATACGATGCACTTGCAGATAAAATAATCAAAAGCGTTGCCGTACCTACATCCAATTTTAGAAAATAACTGCATAGAAGCGCAAAAAAACCACCAATTAAAGGCATATAAAATCCAAAACTAATCAATCCTTTTGATATGTTTTTAAAATCGTTTTTTGCTCTCCCTATTCTCCCCCCCATATCAAATAAAAAGAGTGCAAGAATCGGGTTAAAAAGTGGCAAAAGAGATTTTTTCATTGCAATCCATTCAAATTGTTGCATAAGCGCACCAACAAATATCGAGACAACTAGGATAGCAATTGGTTGATTAAAAATTGCATGAAAAATGAGCTGTTTAGAACTTATTTCGGTATTTGTAAATTTTTTAGCGATCAACAATCCTGAAATGATTGCAGGGATCTCCATAATTGCAACAACCCCAATAACAACCTCTTTGTAGCTAATTTGAAGGCTGTCTAAAAAAGAGACTCCTGCAACAAATGTCATTAAGCTAACAGATCCGAATGAGGCGCTAATAGCAGCAGCGGTATTAAAATCGACGCGGGTAAATCTTTTTAATAGGTAAAAGGATAAAAAAGGTTGTAAAAACCCCCATATAACTACTAAACCAAAAACTAAGTAAAAATGAGGCGTAACAAAATTTCCATTTTCAAAAATAGCCCCCCCTCCTTTCACTCCGATTAAAAACAGAATTGCCCCTGTTAAAAATTTATTAATAAAATGAGGTAACTTTATTCGAGAATTTGTAAAACCCAACATAATACCAATAAAAAAACATAACAATGTAACAAAAAAAACTGCATTAATCATATAAATCCTTAATTACATAAGACATATTCTTTCATCTTTCTTTATATTTGTAAAATTAATTATTTTTATTGATCTTATGAGATTTTCTCATTATTCTAAGGTTTATGGATACAGATTTGTTAAAAAATTTTTTGGTTTTAGTTGAAACCAAAAACTTTACAAAAGCCTCTGAAAAGTTATCATGCTCTCAGTCAGCTCTTAGCCTCCAAATTAAAAGGCTTGAGGAACTAATCGGAAAACCATTATTTATTCGCGATAAAAGAAATGTCCAATTAACCCATGACGGGGAGGAATTAATCGCTTACTCCCATCAACTGATTACAATTGAAAATAATTTATTAGCCCATTTTCATGAATCCCCCATAGAAGGCGAGGTCTTGTTTGGAACGCCAGAAGATTTAGCAACAACTTATTTACCAACTATTTTGACTAATTTTGCTCGAAACTACCCCGAAATCTCTCTTAATGTCCGTTGTGAATTTAGCGTCAATTTAATCAAAGAATTCGACCTAAAAAACTATGACGTCATATTAATAAAACAAGACACAATTCAGCCGCATAAAGGAAGCCAAGAACTTTGGAAAGAGTCTTTAGCATGGGTTAGTAGCAAAAATGCCACGCCCTTTTTTTCAAAATCATCTCCTCTTCCTCTTATTTTAGCCCCCTCCCCCTGTGTCTACAGACAGCGTGCAATCGATAGTTTAAATCAAGCAGGGATAGCTTGGAAAATTGTCTACCAAAGCCCAAGCTTATCTGGAACTCTTGCCCTTGTTAAGTCAGGACTTGGCATATCTATTCTCCCAATTAACATGATCACAAAAGATCTTGAAACAATCTCTTTTCTTCCCCCCTTAAAAGATACGCAAATTGCTCTTCTTAAACAAGACCCCCCCTCAAAAGCTGCAGAAGCCCTAGCCTCATACATCACTGAAAATATTGCCCATTAATAAGTTAGATCACTATTAATTTTTTCTTGAAAAATTCAGATGAAACGGTAGAGTAAACATCAAAATCATTAAACACAAATGGAGCTTTATGAAAACATTAGATGTTATTGCAGCAATTTTACTCGTAATCGGTGGCCTTAACTGGGGACTAGTTGGATTAGCTGATTTTAATCTAGTTACTTATGTATTCGGGGAGATGCTCATCCTTTCACGAATTATTTTTGTAATTGTAGGACTTGCAGCACTTTATCAAATTTTTCAATGGAAGGCGATTCAAACCCGCTGGAAATAAGAAATTTTCAAGTTTATACGCCTAATTAAAATATTAGACTTCTTTCAAAACTCGCCTTGTTTAGAAAGAAGTCTATCATCGACTATACAAAAACCTTTAGCAAGAGTTTAAATAGGGCTTTGTCACTCATGTGCGAATCTAACCATATGAAACAGATAAGATAGAGACCAGTAAAATTATCAATACATGTTCTATCCTAAATTTGCTATCACCCTAATAATTTATAACTCTCTAAAAGTTTTTTAGCATCCTCTTTATAATAAGTATCAGATATCTGTGACGCCCATGAAATTGCTTCATCCACTCTATTTGCTCTAAGCAAAACTCTAACAAAATCAAGCAGCACACCATCTCGAGAGGGTGAATTTTCAATGAGACTTAGCGTATTTGCAATTTTATCAAATGAAATAGACTCATCTTTTAAATAATTTCTAGCTATCTCTAAAAGATAGTAATCTCTATCAAACTTCAGCCCCCATCTTTGCAGGTAGGGATCTCTAAGTATAGATAAAGCAATCTCAACTGCTCGCTCATGATTCCCATCTCTTGCTAATTGAATTGCTATAGCACCGAGTGAAACTCTATCTTTAAGGGGGTCCAATTCGTTAGGAATTGTTAATGCAAGCGTTTGGTTAAAACGATAGATATGAGAAAAAAAATCGGTGACACAGATGTGTCTCATAGCATTTTGAGGAAGGATTTTTATTTTTGAAAATGTCGCAAAAGCTGTATCTGAAGTTGTAGAATAAATACGATTATGTACAGCCAAACCAATTTTTTGATACAACTCTGCACGACTTGGATCATCGATATCAAGTAACGAAATAGTTTTAAATGCCTCCTCTATTGATCCTACTCTTATTTGACTCTCTACCCTCTTTTTAATGACAGCGCCCCTTTCCTCTTCAGAAAGAAATTCAATTACATTTTTTGTTATATCAAAAGAAATCATAAAAATCACCTTTTGTAAAAAATCCAAAATTTAATTATAAATATAATAAATTAAATTAAGTTTTTATTCTATTAAAAATAATTAATTACGAATTTAGTGATTCAAAAAGGAGGTGCCTCCAACAAAAAATCGCTATAAAATTTGTATGACAAAAAACGTATTTTATATAGATTGTTTTAAAAATTTAGTATTAACATTCTTATGATTAAAATTTTAATTACCACTTTTTTTATTACATGTTCTCTGTTTTCAGACGAGGTCTTAATTGTTGGAATTGCGGGAGGAAGTGGATCTGGAAAAACAACTCTAGCAAGTAAAATTCACAACGAATTTCCAAACTCTATTTTAATAACTCAAGATTCTTACTACAAAGACCTTTCAAACTTAACTTTGGCAGAAAGAGAGCAAGTAAACTTTGATCATCCAAATTCTATTGAATTCTCCCTTTTATTTGACCATTTAAAAAGCTTAAAAAACGGACATGGAGTTATCATCCCTCTGTATGACTTTTGCACTCACTCTCGAACGAAACAAACTATAGAGGTTGAACCCGCCCCTATAATTATTGTAGAAGGCATACTCCTCTTTGCTATAGAAGAAATTCGTAATTTATTTGACATAAAGCTCTTTGTTGATACAGACAGTGATATTCGCCTCTTAAGACGCATTAGGCGCGATATGAACGAACGAGGCCGGGAATTATCTGCAATTACTACACAATATCTCTCAACAGTAAAGCCCATGCATGACGCTTTTGTAGAACCGAGTAAACGGTTTGCAGATCTAATTATTCCTGAAGGCGGTGAAAATAAGATCGCATTAGATTTTATTGTGACAAACTTGAGATCTCGTCATTAATTCTTAGACAGTTTCTTATTTAAGGATTGGATGAAAGATAGAAAATATGCTAATCTTATTTTTATGAAACGAGCCATTTTTCTTATTTTGATGCTTCCAATTCTTTTTTTCTTTTCTGCTACAAAACTCATTCATTTTTCGAAAGACATCCTATTTACAGGCGAAGAAGTAGCCTGTGAAGGTTTAGATCCGTGCTTTCTTGCATCAGTTTCTAAAGAGCCTCTCCGTTTCATTGGAAATGGAGGGGAAGCAATTGCTTTTGTTACATCCGATAACCAATACGTCTTGAAATTTTTCTTAAAAAACCATCTTCGAAAAACAAGGCATTTCCATTCTAAAAAGCAGCTTAGACAGCTTATTTTCGGTAAGCGTAAAGTCAATCACCCAGAAAAAGTGTTCGAGAAATATGTTTGGGCTTACAAACATCTTCCCCTCGAAACTGGAGTGATTGGAATACATTCGCCTAATAAAGGCCCTGGAAATATCCCCCCTTGCAAACTTATCGACTATCGAAATAAAGAGCACGAAATTGATCTCAATCAGTTTGCATTTGTTGTGCAAAAAAAAGCAGAGATTATCGAAAACTTTGAGTCATCACCCGTTGACTTAAAAAAAGCAGAGGCAAAGCTTTTAGAATTATTTACAACTCTTGCAAAAAAAGGGTTTGTGAGCAAAAGTTTAGTTTTTAATCCCGCAAATTTTGCCATCTTAAACGACAAAGCTCTCATGATTGACCTTGGCAAACTTGAATTTGCGCCCGATGGCGCATCCTATGAAATCGAAGAGGCTAATCTACAAAAACGGTACTACAAGTGGAAACAAAAGCAAACTCTATAATGAAGTTATTTCTAGCAAACTATTGATAAGCATTCGAGCTAACCATTTTTCATATTCGTGTGGCGACCAGCCCTGCTCTATCACAAACATACGATATATATCGCGTCCCGTAAAGGCCCACAAAATATCGCGCGCCCTTTTTACAGTTAGATGTTTAGCAAGAGATTTTTCCTTTACCATCGCTTTTATAGTAACTTCTTGCCGATCATACCGGCGCATTTCTCTTTCTTTTTCGAGTTCTTGAAATTCAGGAGCTAAAATTGCAGCGCCTCGAAACACATTCATTTGAGCTCTCTCCGCTTCATATAGTTGACGCGCAATTTTGGCAGATAACTCAAGACGCCTTATAGGCGAACTCTCCTCCATACTCTCTTCTACAAGCTCTTGAAACTGCTTGCTTGGAAGAGCTTCATCCATCAAAGCTCGAAGCACTCCTCTCTTTGATTGAAAAAGCGCATATACTGTCGGTATCGAAACCTCTGCTTTTTTTGCTATTTTCTCGATAGTTACATCTTCAAACCCGTCAAGTTCAAAAAGTTTTTTGGCAGATTGCAAGACCCGATCTTTTGTTAATGCAGCCTGCTCATTTCTACTTGAAGAGGTATATGTTCTTTTTTTGATCTTTGACATATTGGTTATAGTTTACTATAATCAATATTACTTGTCAAAAAAACGTTAAAGGAGAACAAAATGAGCTCTAAAAAAAATATTGCAGTTGCCTACTACACAGCTCTTGGCACTAAAAATCTAGGAGCCGTAAAAGAATTTTTACACCCAAACATTGAGTTTAGCGACCCACAAGAAACAGTTATTGGCAAAGAAGCTGTTTTCAAGGCAGCCGAGCGTTTCTCAAGTATTTTTAGTAAAATTACGATCTATGCAAAATTTGGTTCAGAAGATCAAGCTCTCATTGTCTATGACGTAGAAATTCCTGCTATTTCAAAAAACTTAAGAGCTGCCTCATTATTAAGTTTTGAGGATGATCTAATCTCTAAAATTGAGCTTATTTATGACATGGGATCTTTAAACAAAACAAGCTAGTTATTTTTGTTCGTAAATTTTCAAAGACTCGTCAATCCACAGCTTGGCTTCTGACCGCTTCATACAGTTGACAAGCAAGGAACTAATTGCTAAAGTTCTCTAAAGGAGGAGCTGCTGTCATGATCGCAATTTGGGAGATTTTACATAAAACACCTTGGTGGATTTTTATACTCTTTTTTTCTCTTCTTAAAGTAGGCATTAAAGGAACTAAATCTAGAACTATGCGTATAAGACATCTCTATATTGCGCCCGCTATATTTTTAGAAATGTCTTTGCAATCTCTATTTTCGGTCTTTCCACAAATATGGCTCACCTACACTTTGTACATAGGATCCGTAACGATTGGAATCGTAATTGGGTGGATGCTCGCAAGAAGATTAGAGCTTCATTTTGATCACATCTATCACACGATAAAAATACCTGGCTCTTTTATGATCTTAATTCTGATGATGTCGATTTTTTTTAGCAAATATCACTTTGCCTATTCATTAGCAACAAATCCAGAGATACTCAGTAAAGCTGCATTTACCACTTTTCATCTAATTTTTTCAGGATTGACTATTGGCTTACTTTTAGGACGGACCGCTTGCTATCTATTCCGAAATAAAAAATCTTATCGCGAATACCTTTCTAAGCTAAAAACTTAAGAAGCTGTATCAACAACAACATAGTCATCTCTATCTTCTTCAACATCTACCCAAACATAATCATCTGTAATTTCACTATCTTTTACCTCAGATAGCTGGAATGTATTTGACAAAACTTGCTCGACTGCTTCTATACATTTTTGTGGGAGAATTGAACTTGTAATAGTCACCCAAACAATCTGAGGAACAAGAGTTGAAACACCTCCACTTAGTAAAATTGTGACAGGAATTTTTAAACCAATTTTTTCACCAATTGCGGAAATAATATATTTCCTCGGTAAAAATGACCTTGCGCAAGTTCCAACTAAGCAAACTGCAGATTTACGGTAGGCTCCAACAATTTTAAAGACAAGGTCAGCCATACGGTACATTCCATAACCAGGAATATAGGCAGTCAAAACTGCCTGACAAGTTGTATCGATAAATGGCCTTGAAATTTTAGCAAGAGTTGCTACATACGGAAAAGATTTGTCTTCTACTTCAGGAACAAGTTTTGGACAAAAAACAGTTTCGTAACTTACACCATTCAAATCGACACCCTCTTCAAATTTTTATTAAGATTTTATAAATAGCAAGAAATATTTGTCAACACAGTACTGTATAGGTCTTAACGGACACCTCTTCTAGAAGAACCTCTCGCAAGATTCCCCCTAGAACTTGGAGCATAGCGAGTACAATTCTTAATCTGAAAATTCTTCTTGTCCCTCTTTTTTGCTAATTCCATCTCTAGATAATCCCTTCTCAAAGTTTCTACTTTTTGCACTTTTCTCTCTACCTCTCCAACCTCTTTGAGATGCAACGTTTTCAAAGGGATACACTCATGATCTTTAGGATATTCCAAATGTACGCTACAATTGGTTCCAACAGGATACTCACTTGCTCTTAACCAAAGATAAAAATGATCTCTTCCAAGCTCTGTCTCTAATAATTTTATTTGGCCATCCATCTCATACAGTTTTTCTTCCTTCCGAAAGATTTCTGCTTGAATATCCTCACAACTCATCGAATCAGAATGTAGGCTCAAAAGCCCCCTCAACATCTCAATTTCTCTAGATAAGGCAGCAATTTGTGATTGCATATTTGCTACTGTATCAGATTGAAGCGCCTCACAACAATCTACTCTAGTAATTCGATCAATACCGTACGAAATTGCAACAAATCCAGCCGTAAGTATTGCTACAGCTGCTGCTCGCGGCACACCACAAATAGTCATCACAATCCTCCCCTAAATTTATTTCACAAGGAGAGTATAGTCTTTTAAATACTAAATTTCAATTTGGATAAAAACTTAATCATGGTTTAATGAGTATAGAACAGCTTTTTACTACATGACCGAACATCCGTCATCGCTGTCATTTTCAAGTGAGGCGACTCTGCCCCTTAAATCATGTATTGTATGCTGAAGAGATCTGACTTCTCCTTCCAAATGAGAAACTCTTTCATTTGTACGCGAAAGTTCTTTTGAAAGAGTTTCTATTTCCCCTCTTGCCCGTAGAAGAGCCGCCTCTAGATCTCGAATTTGCCGCGTATAAATGGATCGAATTGTCTCAACTCTTCTAGAAAGCCATTCTCTAAGCTCCACATAAGACTTCCCAACAAATGCAATTTCTCTTTCAGCCCTTTCTCTCATTGCTTCTGTAGCAAGCTTAAGCTCTTCCCTCTCCCTCGTAAATAAGATAGCATCTTCCGTAAATCTTTCATTTTTAAGCTGCAGCTTCACAAGCTTGCGATACATCTTCTTAATCTCTTCATCTAAAACACCTGAAAAATCAATCCTTTTTATCCAAGGTTTTTCTTCAACGTCGTCTCCCTCATGATCTGGAACTTCTTCAGTGGCAAAAGCTAACACTTCTTGAGCAAATACGTGATCCTCACCCTCTTCTAAAGGCTCATCATCATAGGGATTTTTCCCTGCAAAAAGACGACGCACCTCTTCTAAGACAAACCTATCCCACAACCTTCCATTTGCCATCACAGGGCGATCAATAGGAGCGTGATCTAGATCAGAACTAATTATTTTGAAGACTTCTGAAAAGTCTAGAGAGCCAGCCTCGCCATTAAGAACGGTAATAGCCCTTGCCCCCCAGTCAAATAATTTTAGAGATAATGGGTCAGTAGAACCTTGATGTCTTTGCAAAATTGCAAATAGGTTCTTGTCTCTCTTTCTATCTAAACTCTCTTCACCAACTAAGTAAAGAGTACCACTAGGAGCTCTTGTTTCTACTGTTGTAATCATTGCTACCTTTGAATACCGTTTGTTAAATTATGCTACAAAGTCATGCGAAAGGGAAAGTCAAAACTTTTCCCTCGCATATCTGGCGGAGCAACTGTGCCACCAAAATGCGCGTAGGGCACCATACGCTGTGCCCTACGGGCATCCGCAACTCGTTCTTCATGCTGAGCACGCTCTCTTTCAATAGCTGCTAAGCGCTCCTGTTCTTGACTCTCTTTTTGTCGATCTGATGCAATCTCAAGCTCTCTTGCTCGACCTTCTAAACTTCTTACTTTTCAGTTAAACTTGTATTTTCAGCGCGAAGAACTTCCAACTCTCTTTCAAGTCCTAATACTTTCAATTTTGATTCTTGAGAAACAGCTTCTATTTTAGCGGCTAAAGCTGCAAGAGCTGCTTCATGAATTTTTTGCATATCTTTTGTTGCTTCCACAAAACCCAATCTAGCTCTTTCGCTCTCCTCTCTTCTTCCTCGAGAAACTGATCTCGCTGCTTCTAAAACACCCTCACATCCTGTAAGTGTTACCGACATATCATCCTCACTCTTTTTAAAAATCTAATAAATTAAACGAGTTATGTTACAATTTTAGCAAGTTAAATGCAAAAGGTCTCTCCGAATTGTTTTTTCTATGGCACTGTTATGGGCCTCTTGAGAAAGTCGCTTTACTCGGGCAGGCCCTTATATAGCCGATTATCTTTTCAACATGCCGGGGAACCGAATAGGCATCATAAGCTCATCCCTCATTCGCTGTGCCTGATGAGCTTCCTCTCTTTTCTGAGCAGCTGCATGATCTTGTAGTTGACTCTCTTTTTGTAGATGTAATGCAATCTGAACCTCTCTTAGTTGATCTTCTAAGCTTCTTACTTTTTCAGTTAAACTTGTATTTTCAGCGCGAAGAACTTCCAACTCTCTTTCAAGTCCCAATACTTTCAATTTTGACTCTTCAAAACCAGCTTCCATTTTAGCGGCTAAAGCAGCAAGAGCTAGTTCATGAGTTTTTTGCATATCTTTGATTGCTTCTACAAAACCCAACCTAGCTCTTTCGCTCTCTTCTCTTCTTCCACGAGAAACTGATCTCGCTGCTTCTATAACACCCTGACATCCTGTAAGTGTTACCGACATATCATCCTCACTCTTTTTAATTAAGGGCGATATGCTACAATTTTAGCAAGTTATAGTCGATTAAATTTTGATTGATAATTTTTCCTAAGAAGCTGTACTACTAAGAGATCGCTTCATTGATGGGGTCAGGCATTGAGTTATGGGGTTTGTAAAAAATCAAAATTGTTTTATAATTTTTATGTTTAATCAATTTACAAACAAGAAATGGCTAGAATAAAATGTTTGCAGAGTTAGTTAAAAATTTTGAGGAAAAGCATATAGCTATTTTAAGTGAACATCCTGATAACTAATTTCTTGCAAAATTAGCATACAACGAAACCTCATAACCCAATGCCTGACCCCAGAAGCAGACCCCAGAAGCAGAGAGACGAAAACCTAATTCTGCATCCAAGCAATGTTAAGCTTGTTTATTTAACCGACCGCAGAAAATTCTTTGTTTCTATTCTATTGTTGCATAGTTAGTATCGCGATAATACAACTGCACTGAAACATAACAACCATTAGTGATTTGTCTCATCACGCAATCCTTTATTTCTTTAAGAAGAGCATGAGTAAAAGCTTGATTACGATGTTGCTTTGGTAAAAGCCAAACTTCAATCATGACATGACTATGTTTATAACTTTGGGCTGCATATGCCCTCGATTTACACACCCCTGCAGACGAGTCTAGCTGGTTAATAGCGGACTCTATTTGATCAAACAAAAATTCTACATTAAGTTGAATATCCGCAGAGTATTTAATCTCTAAATGTGGCATGACCTGAACGTAAAAGATACAAAAAACCTTGTCAATAGAAAAAGAAAATAGGAGCACTCCACAACATGAACATTTTTACTCAATGAAGGGGTCATGACCTCTAAGAAGCTGTCCTAAAGGACAGCTTCCTAGAGGGTGTCTAAACCTCCTAATCCTTTCATTCCAATTGTCAAAAACAAAAAAATAAGTTATAATATATGTTATTATCCTAATAATAGGAAGGTTATGGCAATTGATGCATCAAGTTCAGCTAACGTAAGTCAGCTAAGAATAGCCTTAGATCACCCCTCTTCTTCTAGAGCTATTTCAGAAAGCACACCACCTGTTTCTCCTCTGATGGGAGCTGTTTCTCATGCGGCGCGACCTCTAACCAATCGCTATGTGACAGAAATCCCGTTGTATATACGAGCGATTCTCGATTGTCTTCCAATAGAAAATCTTGAGTATGATTCTTTACGCACGGTTGAAGGTTTGATCGACGGACTTCGTGAAGAGACAACTGTAAAAAAGTTGATCAAACTAGCAGGTGATACGAGCTCCTTTAGGCTCCTCACCTCTCTATATCAGGCTGCGCCAGAAATTGTCATTAAAGAACTGGAAGAGCAAAAAAGGGTGCTTTACAAAGCTTTTGTAACAGACCCGGAAGGAATGCAAGCTCTTGTATGGTTAAATCAGCATTGTCCGAGCCCCTTAGGTTTTTGGGCAGGAGAAATCTTTCAAGAGATCGTTAAATTAGGTAACGAAGGCCTTCCTATGCTAGAGTGGCTATGTAGCGTTGAATCAATTGATGAATATTATCTACGTCAAGCATTTATAGAAAGTTTTAATAAAGAAAACGGATTCGCTGTAGCAAAATGGATTGCAACCATTGGAAATGAGTCTATCTCGGATAGTCATTTTTTGGAGCTTTGTTTGAGAGATGCGCAAGAAGTAATGAGAGTTGAGTGGATTTATTCACAATTTTCTGATCGAATTCCTAAGCTACAGGTCTTTTCAAAAAGATCATCCACTGTTACGGAATGGCTCCTTATGCATGACAAAGTCTCTGAGAGATCTATTCAATTAGAATTTAGAAATTCGTGTAAAGACTCCACGGAAGTGCGTATACAGAAAAGAACGTTCCTTTGGACATATGCACGATCTTATCTTTCAGAACAATCTGTTGTAAAAGCATTAGAAAACATCGGTCCTGTTGGGCTGGAAGTTCTAGAATGGGCTTATAACACAATACCCGAAGTTTTTACCCCCTATCTTCTAAACTGGGCTCTTCTCAAAGCTGCTGTAAGTGGTGAAGCAGGTAAACCACTAGTTGAAAAAATCTCTGCTAATGCTTGTGCGAAACTCTCTTGGTGGAGTTTTTGGATAGGTGCACATATTTTAGAAAAACGTGGCCAAATAGACCATGCCGGATGGATCATAGAGATACAAAGGCGTGCTGTAGGGTCTATAGCCCCTCCGCTTGGACCTGATGAGATCAAGCTTTTACTCAAATCATCTCATACTCCCTCTGGCTATAAACCTCTAGGTAATATACCGATCCAACATCTCTGGCGGCCACTTTCAACAGAGGAACTCGATCTGATAACTTTAGGCATTCCTTGGCTAGACGATGGTGATGATCCTTTTAAAGACTCTGATGTCGAAGTCGTCAGTGATGAAATAGAAGTGATCTCACCTTTCCAAATTCGATCAAGCGAAGCACATCTTTTTAAGAGACTTTATCAATCGATCAAGCAAGGAAAAATGCCATTATCCATCATTGGAGATCCCTCTTTTCAAGAAAAAATCTTGAAAACTCTTCGCCTAATTCTTTCACGTCCCACAGGAAGATGGGTCATTCTTCACGTTTGCCGACTCCCCTATCCTTTAAGCATTGTTTATGATGCCTTCGGAGATCACTATGATCCTGAAAAACGCTCAGTAGGGATTAACACAAAAGCAACCCAACATTATTCTAAAACTGCTGATGGAACTAAATACGTATATTTGGCCGAGAAAGACAGCCTTCTTGTCCATGAATTAATACACGCCATTCACTTCAATCAATATGGAAATACGTTTTTCGACGACTTGCATACATCCCCTGCATCAGATTCTAGCTATGAAAATCTCGAAGAACAATTCACTATTGCTGGAATAGATCCTGACATAAGAGAATGCCTAGAAGAGTTAAGACACGCAACACTATTTGCTCTATCTGAAAACAGCTACAATTGCGAAAGGGGCTATCCGGAAAGATATGGACATCAGGGATTAGAAGAAGGTCGCGAATACCGAAAAGAAAAAGACAGACATCTAGCACCCTCTTTATCAGCCTTATGAAGGGGTCATGCCTGCAATTCTGCAATTTCAAATGAACACTGGATAAACTTAACCCAAATAAAGTCATTGTGATAAGCCAGAGAGTCCTTCACTATCCCAATGTGCTTTGAGATGGTCTCAAACCATCTATTATTGATAAAGTGAGCCAAGGAGAGACAAATCCTTCTCAACAAATCATCGCCTTTTCTTTTACAACTATCGAAAAGTGATCTTCCAAACCATTCTTGATAGCTATGACCCAGAAGGCTTCACATTTTCAATAGACCCTCCATTAATATTTTTGAATTGCAGAATTGCAGGCATGACCCCTTCATGACCCCTTCATGACCCCTTCATTAATCAGCTATTTGTCTTAAAAGTCATATAGGGAATTGCACTTGATTTAAACTGAATTTTCTTCTATAAGATCCTCTATTAATGCATTCATCTGTAGAAAAGAGACTATGACATTTCATTTAACTGAAAATGAATTTCAAAATCAAGTGTTTAAAAATGAGTCTTTTGTTGGATTTGATCTTAAACATAAAAAGTTTTCGCAGGTTACTTTTGAAAGCTGCGACTTTACTCAGAGTAATTTTACAAATTCAAAGTTTTTAGAATGTGAATTTATTAAATGTAATTTAAGTTTATCAAAATTAGATGGTTGCAGACTGCAAGAAATTAAATTCGATGGCTGTAAATTGATGGGGGTTAACTTTTCAGATTGTGATAAAGCATTTTTGGTAATCAATTTTATGAAATGTCTTGTAGATACATCTAATTTTTCTGATTTAGATCTAAAAAACACTCAATTTCATGATTGCATTATTCATGAAGTCTATTTTACAAATTGCAACTTGACGAGTTCGAATTTTACAAGATCAGATCTAAAAGGGAGTGTTTTTCACAACACGAACTTAAGCAAAGCTAATTTTCAAGAAGCAATCAATTATTCTATCAATCCCCTAACAAACAAACTCCCAAAAGCCAAATTTTCCAAGCCAGAAGTGATGACACTATTGGAACACTTTGATATCATCATCGAATGATTAAATTAATGAAGGGGTCATTAATGAAGGGGTCATGAAGGGGTCATGCCTGCAATTCTGCAATTTCAAATGAACGTTGGATAAACTTAAACTCAATAAATCTATCATGATAAGCCAGAGAGTCCTTCACTCTTCGAATGTCCTTTGAGATGGTCTCAAACGATCTATTATTGATAAAGAGAGCCAAGGAGTGACAAATCCTTCTCAAGAAATCATCCAATCGAGGTTTTAAGACAGCTTCTAAAAGGCTTCACATTTTGAATAGACCCTTCATTAATATTTTTAAATTGCAGAATTGCAGGCATGACCCCTTCATCTCTTTTTGAAACTTTATTCTGAATTCCGAAAAACACGTACATATCTTTCTTGCTTCACAGCGTTCATAGAGCCCCCATCAGCATAAATTTCCAAAAAACTAATTTCTTCTTCACTTCTTAAAGCCGCTTTAACTAAAGACCTCTGCACTATCATAGAAAGCCCATATCCCCCATATCTCACGGGAGTAGGGGCAAAAGAACACGAACCAATATTTGATTCATATATAGTATCTATAGTTACTGAAGCACTTTTTAAAGCGTCTCCCACTCTTTGTAAGCTCGTCACATCAGTAAAATTTGCACGAACAAAAGCAAATTTATTTTCCTGAAACAATCTTTTCACTTTTAAAAATTGAGCATCTGATGAAAGCCAGGTTCTCTCTTCTAAACACTTTGATCTATCTATCTCAAATTTAGCTATAATTTCCTCAATAGCTTCTTCACGACTATTCGACCTCAATGCAATTGCTTTTATATCATTCCAAAAATCCAAAACCCCCAAACTTATATCAATAACAACCAAGTGATTGACTTGCTCGGGTCTAATAGAAAAGGCATTTAATGTAAAAAAACAACCCGTTCCAATTAATGTATCTCCATAAGCTCTCTTTGATTGTAACCAATCTAATGTCTGAGATTGTTCAAGCTCATTTGAAAACAACCATTTTGCACGAAATGCCCCCTGATACGAAGGAACTTCTTTAAAAAACTCCATAAATGGACGCTCTGGCTCTAGTTTTTGGTCTAAACAAACACCTATTTCTTCTGCCTCTGAAAAGCCCCGTCCAGCTCCAATCAGAGAAAAAGCTTCAGAAGATTCTCGATGAAACCCTTCATAACCTACATCATGCAAAGACCTTTCACGGTTGTTCGATCTAAAATAACCAAACGTAATCACATGCCAAATCAAAACACAAAAATCCATAACCTTTTGTATGCATAAAAGGAGACAACTTTTACTTTCCCTGGGTCTTTTAGGAAAAGCTCCTCCAATATGAGCCGTAGGAAGAGAGAACGGAGCTGATGAAACTTGCATAAAGAACTCCTTTATTATTTAAAAAACGAGTATTAGTATAAGCTGAAGCATCATACTCATTTCTTAGCAAAATGCTTTAGAAAATCAATAGGATGTGAATTTTTACTTATTTTTTCTTCTTTTGCTTCTTGTAGGTCTTTGATTATTTTTCGAGCTATTTCAGAAGCCTTTTCAAGACCTTTCAAAAACTCTTCGGGAGTTTTACTAGAAGAATATTGCCCCCATCTAACTGAACCCAATGAACAAAATGAGCTTACATTACTTGAAACCAAACCACGAAGAACGATCATATTTCCTCCATAAAAAAAAGCCAATTTTAAACCTTCTAAGAAATTAGGTGAATATAAGGAATAAATTTATTCACTTTATTTTCTTCCAGCAAGGGCCGCAATTAACGCTTGCAACTTATCCGCAAGCAAGCCCTCACTTGCATCTACCATTGCTGTCGTTCGCTCGAGCTTCTCCCTCGTCGATATAAGAGATGGCAGAGCCAAAATTTCTTCTCTTTTTTCAGCTATATTTCTTTGAATTCTAGCAATTTGATTCATATAAGCCGCATGATGCTCCTGCCACGGGGCATAATCTGCTAGATTTAGAGCTCTTGCTATGCGGTCACAAACTTGGATAGGCCCGATTAGCTTTTCTTGCCAAAGGATGCCACGTGGATCATAAAGCTCTCCTTCCTGACGCAAAATTGTTAAAACAGTTATGTAAGCATCGAGCAAAGACTCGACTGTATCTAGATTAACAAGAGAATCGATGCGAGCCTCTTCTACCTTAGCAAGTCTTGCCATAAGGCCAATTTTTCCAGCAGGTGATGAGCGCTTGATATACTCCTCCCTTCTATCTGAATCGGCGTAAAACTCTCCTGTCATCATTTTTTTGGCTGGCGGATCAGAGAGCCATCTTTCAAGCACCGCCCCCCACTCCTTAATGGTATCTAGCGAAACCTTACCAAATTCGTAATGATTGATACCATCCTCAACTTTACGAAGCGATTCCAACCTAAGCTCTTGTACTCTATAATCAATTTCTTCCCCAAAAGACTCAACGTACTCTTCCATCCGCGCAAATCCAATTGCAATAGCTTGCTTTAGATAACTAATTTCTTTTAGCAATTGACTATTTTGCGCCTTCACATCTTCGAACATAGAAAAAAACTCAAATCGAACTTTTTCAAATTCCCACATTTTTTCTGCATGACAGTGGGCAAGTACCCCACATATTTCCTGAATCTTGTGACAAATCTGCACATTATACCTCTTCATCACTTCTTGCAAAGGTCCCAAAAGATCAGATGGTCTATTATCGAGCGCTGCAAATACATTCACAATAGCCAAACCTGCAGCAGTTACCGAAGATATCGCAGAAATTCCTTCAGCTGATTTTAAATCTTTTATACTCTCTAACTTTTTAGCTGCATCTTCAAACCGCATCATCTCATATCCAGCGTTAAAGACCACACCAAGTTTTGGACACCCAAAATTCCTCGCAGCACTAGCTGCATCCAAACATGCCCCCTGCAAACGCTCTCTATCTCTTACCAAGAGAGCACCTTCATCCCTTCGTTCAAAATACGCTCGAAGCTCGCAAACCTCTCTTTCAAGTGCTCTATACGCCTCCTCCTCAGCCAAGTGATGATTAAGCATCTCCGTAATTCGGTCTCCTGCTGCATGACAAATTCTTAATTTCGCCGGCTCTTTTATGCTCACTTTTGCCTGTTTAAAATAAGTTTCGGCTAACGAACGTATTGGATCAATTCGTATTTCATATGCTCGAGCATCTTCACGACGCTCATCGCTTCCTACATCTGCAAATGTGGGTACTCCGGATGCAACCGGCCTTCTAAAAGGACGATTTTCTATTTGAACATCTCTAAAATATCTTGTCGCTAAAGACTCTGGTCGTACTAGTTCAAACACTCGCTGTAATCTTTCTCGGGATTCTCCTTTTGGAATTAGAGGCATAAGTCGATCTCTTCCGAGCAATTCAGGAATATTACTGCCAGGACCGAGCATAGATGCTCCTAACGTTCGGATCGGAAACCTTGCAGCGTCTTCCATCATCTCCATATGTTCATCCGACACCCCAATGTAATGCAGCCCTGCAACGATGCGACCTGATAGATAGTGATGCAGCCTCTGTAAACCATGACTAGGTAACGAAACTAAATTAAAAAAAACTTTTACTTCTTCAGCAGTGCAAGCAACCTCAGGATCCCCCATAGTTAGAGGAATATAAGGATCACTAGGCAAATAACAGATTGCAGTATCTCTGAAAACTCTCACTGCATGCGCTCCAACAATAAGCGGTACAACAGCGCTCATAGGCGCTAATGGTTTCAAGAAAAGAGCATCTACTCCTGATGCGGCAAGAAAATGGGCAAGTCTCTCAAAACTAATTTCAATGCAAGTATCTAAAAAAAGATGTGATACACCCCCTGCCACAGCATGCATTCGATTTTGATCGCTATTTTTAGCCACTCCGTATAACAAAACACCCATAGATGAATTCATAGGAGCTTTATGGGCCCCCATGCTGGCAGCTGTATCTAGAGCAAGTTCTCCTAGGGTTAATTCACTCTCATGCTCTTGATCATGTTCTGTTACTTCATCAAAAGTTTTTAGGGGTTCAAAAAGATTGACAACTCCTTCTCTTGTAAAATGGATACTCATTTACCCCCACCCATCATAGACATTAGTCTTTCAAGTTGCTCTACAAGAGCTCTATTTTGTGCATCTCTAGCCATTAACATTGCAGTTAACTCATCCACTCGTGCAGCAAGAGCATCAACTCTAGGATCATGTGCCATACCAGCTACGGGTAGTGGCGCCCTTGGAGCGACAGGGGTTGCTAAAATCTCAGCACGAAGGAGTTTGACTTTTCTTGAAAGCAGCTTTCGCTGTTCCATATAAGCGCTGACTGGCGCTGGTGGAAGATCGAGTGCTGGAAGAGGCTGTGCTATCAGAAAACAAGTTAACAGATCAGACGACATGGTTGTAAGCGTAGTAGAGGGCTGAGGCCCGAAAATATGTTCTTTATAAGCATGAATAAGGGTATAAGCTTCTCGCATTTCCTCCAACGAAGAGCGAAAGATCTCTTTTTTAAAAGGATCCCCTTTTGCAGGATCAAAAAGCTCTCGTCTAAGCTCCGTAACTTTCTCATATCTCATTGTATTAACAGCGGGCCATTCTGTAGCTCTTTTTGCAGGGAAGCGAATCACTTGCGATCTATGCACACCTTCACATGAATCAAATTCCTCTTTCATATCAGTTTCTTTTAAATCAACTCTACTAGAAGTCCATCTTGATAAAAGGGAAGAACCTGCAAGTGCATCACCATTCCATACCCAATCTCCCCTATCGTTTGCACTAGGTGCATTATTGATCCAAACACCCGGACAATGTTCGCACCCATTAAAATTAAGAGAAAACCTGTCATCTTGCAGAGGAAATACTCTTCCTCTCACATCTACAAAAGACCACTCCAAAGAAATCCAATAGGGATCAGTTGGAAACTCCCAATTCCCTTTTAAATGTCCTGGTGCGTAGAGCCATCTGCCATCATCACATTGGAAACGTCCTACGAGAAGAGCCTCTACCTGAACTCTTCCAAGACCAAGCTTTTCAGCTTCCAATCCACTTTTAATCGGTGTTGTTATAGGAAGTATTTCCAAGGGAAGATAGGTCGGAAAAAGATAGACATCGTCACGAGCAGGAAGAAGTCTTGCAAATCGTCCTTTCAAATTTACTTCAGTTGCCCGCACATCAAAAAGATCATAAGGAGTAACTGCTAGAGCCGAAAAAGTTAGTAATTCTCCTCTCTGTCCGGACAATCTTCCATGAACCATGCCTGCATGTCCTCCAGGTACAGCTACAAACCATCCCCCATCATAAGGTGAGTCCCGCGTTTCAACATGGGGAATGCTTGCCACATCTAAAAATATTCTCCCTACCTCTTCTCTTAACTCTCTTTCAAGACTATCTGCAAGTTCTCTACTTCGCGCTTCTAATAACTCTTTTGCAGCCAATACAGATCTGTCGTAACTTATTTGCATATCTCTATAAATTGTTTCGGCATATCTTTTATAATTTGCATGGAGAAAATACCCTACATGTTTACAAGCAGCGAGGGGGCTCACCACTTTTTCAGCCCACATCCTACCATCTGCATCATAATCCTCACCTGCAGCTCGAAGAAGTTTAACAGCTTTTACATAGGTTGGTAAAATAGACTCAAATGCTTCAATATCAACAAGATCATCTATTTCTTCTTTCGAAAATGCAACAACTTTTTTATCTTGAGCTATTTTACCTAAAAGACCAATTCTTCCTGCAACGGAACTAGTTTCAAGATATTTTCCTTGATCTCTAGTGCTGGTATAATATTCACCTGTTAGCATTTTATTTGCAGGGGGCTGCGCAAGCCATCTTTCTAGATAAGCAACTTTCCGCTTAAGTTTCTCAACCGATAGCCCTCTTGACTCATAGTGATTAATTGCATCAACTGTGTCTCTTAATTTATCCAATCGAAGTTCATCTAAAGAATATCGAGTAGCCCGCGCTACACTCTCAATTTTTCCCGCAACTCTTTCCACTTGAACATGAAGATCACCCCGAGTATCTCGCACTTCCTCTTGCGAGAGGTTTAAAAGAGCAGTCAAACCGCTTTTAGCTACACCAATTTCATAACGAACCTTTGTAAACTCATGCAAATCTTCCGCATGATTTCGTAAAATGAGCCCTTCCATTTCTGCTAATTTTGCATTCACTCCAGCAAAGAAATTTTTCATCTCCACCTCAAGTGCTTGCAAAGCATCACTTCCATCTGAATCCATAGCTGCAAACATTGAAATGAGGAGAATCGCAGATCCTACTGCAGGCAGAGCAGTTGATGCAGTCATGCCTGCCGCAGCAGCAGCACTCATTGCCTGACTCACAGCTACCATTTGCCCACCAACAGCAAAAGCCTTAGCTAATCCAGGCCGCCCCATATTATTAGCGGCTCTTTCATAATCAGCAAAAGACGCACGCAACCGAGTCCTTTCCGCTTCAGTTTCTGTTAGGCGATCCCGTCTTATTACGTACGCTCTAAGTTCAGAAACCTCTCTAGCCAAAGGCTCATCCGCAGTAACGAACGCCCCTCTTGTTACAGATGAAATTGACATAAATATCCTATTATTAATTTTTTAAAAGTTAATTATAGCATAATTAATAAAAAAACAAATAATAACAACTCTTTTAATCGAACACTTTTATAAATAATATTGATGATAGGAAATTTTTAAAACCTACTTTAAAAGATTAAAATTAGAAAAAAAATATTTTTGAATTGCAAAATTACAGGTGTGACCCCCTCGGTTATTCTTTATACAGACAATTTTCTAGCTACAAATGAGACCACCATTCCAGGATGGGAGGAATCGATCAAAGGATGAAAAGTACAAACCTCCATATGAAACCCGGCATATCGAAAAATATTAGCTATTACAGCAGGATCTGTATATGAATAAGCATTTAAAGCACGCATACTGACCATTAAGAGAACATCTTCATCAGTACTAAGCTCTCTATTAACCAAAAGCGAACCCATGAAAATACCACCTGGAAGAAGCGCTGCATAAATTTTTCTTATTGTTGGAATGAGGGAATCTGGTGAAAGATAAGAAAGCACATCATATGCTAAAACAAGATCTAAACAACTAGCTTTCAATGTCATATCAGTAATATCTTTATTAATAATCCGATACTTACCAAAATTAGACTCTTTTGATTCTACTGAACTTCGGACTTTTGAAACATGCTCTTTAAATACATCAAGCACCTCTTTATAGAGATCAAGTGCACACACATTCCAACCCATTTTAAGAAGCGCAATACTATTTAGTCCAACTCCGCATCCTACATCAAGTGCTGTGCCCTTTCCTTTGTAGGTATCAATTAAACTCTTAATATGGGGTGAAATTCCCGAAGAGCTCTTTGCTGCAAATATCTGTTTTTCCCTTATAAACTCTGCAGGAAATCTTACCTTTAATTTATCTTGCCCCTCTATAAAATGTAATTTTGCCAAATCAATTGCCCTAAGAACTGCTTCATCACCCATTAGAACCTCTAGACAACTTGTCCCATAACTAAATTCCGGCGGAATAACATAATCCACTAAAGCACTTTGGGTAACTGTTGAACTCATAAATATTTTTCCTTTCGTATCACTCTAAATATAAGGCAAAAAACTTTACAACACGAAAAGATTAAATTTCCAATCAATTTTTAGAATCCTACCCTCTGAATTAGAAATAAATAGAGGTAAAGAGGTCAGGCATGAACCCTTCCAATGCACAAAAACAAATCGTTCCAATAGCCCGCATGTGAGCAAACCTCGCAGCCATCGAAGATGGCTTTTTAGCTGAAGGCCAAAAATGGGAGCCTCCCCGTTAAATTTGACTTCCGAGAAAGTTAAACTAATGATTGATTTGTGATCTGAAATTGAAGAAGTCTCCGACTTTTCGGATCAGCACACCGCCCATTAGATTAACAGTAACCCCAGTTACGACTAATCACAACACACCACCCAGCATAGCAGCAATACGGATAAGGCTCTACAAGATTTTAATTTTAGTGGTCTACGGTAGTCTTTGGTGAGTTTTTGCGCCCGAGTGGGACAAAAGTGGGACAGAGAAACTCCCATTTTTTATGAATTATGATTTAGAGCCAGGCATTTCTCCATTTTGTAATTGATAAGCTCTACACCTTTTTTGACTACTGTTTGCTCAGCGACAACTTTAAATCCTTGCTTTTCAAAAAATGGCTTTGCCGTAATACTCACTTCGGAAAAAATTGTATCCACTTTGTATTCTCGCGCCTTCTCAAAAATCGCTTTCATTAGAGCTTTTCCAACACCCTTGCCAATCCAATCATGATGACAATAAAAACAATCTATGTGCCCATTCGGTTCAAATTCAGCAAAACCAATGATCTCGGTTCCTATCACCGCAATGAAAGGTTTTGTCCTAAAAAATTTCTTAGCCCAACCTTCTGTTTCCAAACTAGATTTTGGAGCCCACACATCAACTTGATCCCGAGAATAGTGTTGGATATTGACCCGATGGATCGTATTGTAGAAGATATCAGCCAAAGCCCGAACATCTTCTGGATTATAATTCCTTATGAGGATTTCTTGTTGCCTATGCATATCCATTGTTTTATCTCATTGTAACACAATAACCCCCATAAGATTCAATATGAATTTCGGTCGTACGGATTCTTAGATGATTATCCCTTTATTCTACTTTCGGTTATTCAATCAATTTGTTATGTGAGAATCAAAGGAATAAAGAATAATGCATATTCAATGCTCAAAAGGGACATTTACCTATCAGATTGACTTAGAAGAAGATGATTCTGGTGATCTTAATATTGCTGATAAACGTTTTCAACTCTCTGTTGCTGGGGATGATCCTGAATTAGAGAAAATTTACCCTTTTATTCGATCCGCTCTTTCTACATCTAGTGGTGACTTAATGGACATAAAACAAAAAACTGTAGAAGCTGGGTTTAACGTCTCCAACATTAGACAACTATATCCAGGAACTTGCTTAGAGTTAATAGCCAAAATAAAAAGCACTGTTGATAGGACAATTGATACAATGGATTACGATGGGTTAAAACCATATGTTAGACTAATTAGACAGCTAAACGAAGGAAAAGGCCTTTCAGAACTAGACCTTGCATCTGAGGAGCCTGAGCGCGCTGCAATATGCACTGGAATGAGTTTAGCCATCTTAAGAAATTTGTATCATGACCATCACATTCTGGGCATGTTTGCTGGGACAAGAGACTTAGGACATGCAGCTGTAATTATCGAATGCCAAGATGGTTATGTCCTTATTGATAATCGATCTAACCCAAATAACAGACTATTTTGGGCTCCCTTTAATACAACAGTCGAATGTTCTTTTCCAGAAGTTGATAAAGACAGCTCTTTAATCAGACCCACTTTTTTATTAACAGCTGGCCCCCCGAACTCTCCTATTCCTCTAACTCAAACTTATGGGGATAACACTCCTACTGAATTTTGCACTGATAATCCAAATATAGAAGACTTAATCACAAAACATTATATTCAATTTGGTATTTCTGAATTCATTCCCGTTGCTGTTTATCAAGAAGATGGTAGACCTCTAAAAGATATCAAAGTCTCTCCCAGTCGGAATCAAGTCATATTAAAAGATCAGATTACTGGTTACAAAAAAATATTTTCCTTTGAGGAAATTCAAAAAGGTGACTTGTCTGTAGAAGAGTTAAAAGTCTTTATGGGCAAACGTGTATTTCATTCAAAAAGACGAACTGTCCATGAAGAAATCGTTCTTGTTGTTTCAGAAATTGAGAAAATCAAAAAAGTATTTGCTGAACGGGTATGATCCTTTATACCTGATCCATCATTTTCAAATTAGTTTCAGTAATTTCAGGGTATTTTTCTGGGTCGGCAAGACAATACTTTTCGCCGAAACTTCCTTCAAGATGCTCTGCTATCGTAACAAATTTACGTCCTTCAAATCCTCCTCTTTCTGCTTTCTTTTTAAGTTGAATCGTTTTAACTTCCTCAAATGGGATTTTATTGGCGGCACTAAGAGCTTCAATGATTTCTAGCACATCAGCTAACTCTTGCATCAATTCTTGCCTTGAACTCGCTCTACAAACTTCTCTAGATTCCTCAAGAAGTTTTTGCCTCAATTGATAATCATATTCTGCATCCGTTAGGCGTTGCCAGTGAATGATAGATTTTAACTCTTGCATGAGATCAATTGCTTTATCTCTCCACAATTTGTTTTGTAAAAATGCACGTCTTTTCATATGATCAACCCTTATGCTATAGAGACAATCTAGAATAACACATGTATGAATTAGAATTTACAAAAAACCCTAATCCTAATGAAGTTGAAGCACTTACAAATGGAATTTCCGAGAATGCAATAGAAGTCAAAGGAATAGCTTTACAAGTCCAACCTTTTGGATTTTTTTATAAAAATGCTCAAGGTATCGTTGTGGCTGGCTGTCATGGAGAGATATGTTATCAATCTATGTATATTAGCCAGCTCTGGGTTAGTAAAAATTTACGAAATCAAGGGCTCGGTACTTTGCTCATGCAAAAAGCGGAAGCGTTCGCAAAAGATTCAGATTGCAAAATACTATCTATCAACACTATGGATTGGGAAGCGGAAAACTTTTACAAAAACCTTGGTTTCAAAGTTGATTTTGAACGCTCTGGTTATGAAAAAAATTCAAAAATGCTCTTTCTTAGCAAGATGCTTTAGAGAGTCAATGATGGGGTCAGGCATTGAGTTATGGGGTTTGTAGAAAATCAAAATTGTTTTATAATTTTTACGTTCATTCAATTACCAAACAAAAAATGGCTAGAATAAAATGTTTGCAGGGCTAGTTAAAAATTTTGAGGAAAGGCATAAAGCTATTTTAAGTAAACATCCTGATAACTAATTTCTTGCAAAATTAGCATACAACGAAACCTCATAACCCAATGCCTGACCCCAGAATATGCCTGACCCCAGAAAGAACCCCAGAAAGTTGCATAGATAAATGATCCGTTTTTGGCATTGTTTATGCGATCAAAGTTAATATTGATTTATTGCACTGTATTGTGGTGTAGTGGGACAGAAGTGGGGACCAGAAACAAAAAAGGCATCTCGCGTGTAATGCTGAGATGCCTATTTGACAAGGTCTCCGGCTGGTGGGATCAGCACACCGCCCAATAGATTAACAGTAAGATAAAAACTAACTCTCCACAATGCTCTGCATCGTGTAACAGCGCAAATGATAAGCCCTCAAGCAATTTTTATGCAACGTCAAAAGCTGCCAATTTCGGTCTAGTTTTACCGGCAATTGGAGCAAGAGTGGAGCATTACTTGACACTCCAACTCTTTACCATTATCAATACTCTTCTATGATGATGACCTGTATGTGAATGAAAAAGAGTTCCTTTTAAGGTAATTTCTTCTTTCATTTGGCTATCTGTTGGTACTGAATCAGGAAAAACGACTTCTAGCTGACGAACGCCTTGTTCAGGTTCATTTAAACCATCCTCTTTTTTAATATCAACATTAATGGGTTCCTTTAAGGTCAGAATAGTTGTCTTTTCAGGCTGATCCCCCATCTCGATACTCATATATTCAGGCGGTCCTGGATAAATAATTTCCTGTAGTAATCCTAAAACTTCTACTTCCTCAGGCTCATAAAAAACAGTCTTTAGTTGATTTATTGGTTGTTCGGCGTCCAATACAGTATCTACATGTAAAATGATCTCATCTCCAATGGGGTCAAATGATCTTTTAAAATTTCCATAACATTGTACACGCTTTCCAATAAGGGTAATGAATTCTTCTGGAAGACTTACCCCAATGTGCGGATATGATGTTTCTGTAGAAGCTATTTGCTGTTTTTCTAACATAATAGAATGAAAAAGAACTAAAGGTTTGTCCGTAACTAAAACGATTTTTCTTTCAATTTTGACTTCTTTTTTACCATTTGGGTCTTTTATAATCTCTCTTTCTCCTTGCCTTAAAACTCCTTCTATCATGACTTGCTGGTCGAATTCTTGAGTCCACCCTGATGCCAATGCGAAAAGCAAAACCAAATATGTTTTTAGCATACCAAATCCCTGTATGGAGTTTCGTGGGGAAATGGACGAAGATATGTCTGTTTTTTATTGTGCACAACTACGGCACGTAATAATTGATTTTCTGCTAGATTGATAGCCTCTGCCCTTGTTATCCATCGCTTTTCCGTAAGAGATAGAATTAAAAAGTCAGTAACTTTATGGTGGTTCATTTTGACACCAATTATTTTTTGAACAGGTATGAATTCTTCTCCCTCAGCCCAAGGATGCCAACCCTCATAATTTTCCATCTTTTGGATTAAAGTATTAAATTCATCCTCATTCAGTGATTCAATGGTTCTCTTCATATCTAATTTAGTAGCCTTCTTCAAAAAATCTCGATAAGCAATCGCCTCTTTAGTATCAGGCTTACCATCTTCAATCCCTGTATATTTTCTTGGAAGAGCTTCTAAAGTCAATTTGGAATATTTAGGTTCTTTAAAAAGCAAGGCCATAGCTGTCCTACCCACTTCATAGCTAGGAAAAATAGCAAATGTATATTTCTGTTCCTTACCCTGCTCATTTTTAGTTGAATATGAAGCTGACCCAATAGACCCATGTTGTTTCACAAAGGGTCCACTAACTAAATTGCCTGGATTGTTATGACGCCAAGCCTTCGATCCCTTCAACGACCCTGGATTCGGGTCTTTACGGCGAATCAGCTTATTACCTTCCTGATCAAAGTATACTATTGAGAGTCCTTCCCCTTTTTCTGCTTTAATCCATTTAACATTTGCTGGTGGTGCTATATTTTGACTCATGTTTGATTCACCAAGATTCGTTGAATGTAAAGAATTGTAAGTCTTCCGAAAGATTCTTTTCAAGATGTGATGTTTGTGAGCAATTGTAGAAATCAGTCTGCATAAAAATTTCTTAATATATTTATATTTAAATAATTAAATTAATATTAACTTAATAAAAACACACAGATGACATAAATGGGTGTTTTTGTTAAATTATGAATTAGGGAGAAAAAACCATGAAACCAACTACCGCTCTAGTCACTCTTGCTCCACTTCTGAAAAAACCTTATTTTACTTCCTCTGAAGCAAAAAATCTTGGTATCCACCCCTCAATTCTTAGCCACTATGTGAAGAAAGGTTATCTAAAACGAATCAAACGAGGTGTCTATCAAAGCACAAACTACAATAACCCTTCTCTGTTTCAATGGCATGATCTGATTCAAGCAATTCATTCTGTTAAAGGTGGTGTGATCTGCCTTATTTCAGCGCTTTCTATTTATGAACTCACAGAAGAAATCCCTCGTAAACATTGGATTGCCATCTCACATAAAACATCTACCCATCCAAGTCGCTCTCTAAAAATTGTTCGCTATCGCAATATCGATCTTGGCAAAACAAGTATCAAGCTTGAAGGTATTACAGTTCCCATATTTGACCCTGAACGCACTATCATTGATGCATTTCGTCTTCTAAGTCGTGAAATTGCAATCAAAGCGCTTAGAATGGCTCTTTCAAAAAACGGTAAAAATAAACTTGATATTCCAAAACTTGAAGAGTACGCTAAAGAGCTCCGATTTAATATAACACCGTATCTAATCAGTCTAACAACATGATTTCAGAACAATCGCTAAAAGACAAACTCCAAACGATCTCTAAAGAACAAGGTGTTCCCTTTAATGCTTGCTGGAAAGAGCTTCTTCTTGAAAGATTTCTCTCAAGACTCGCCTCTTCAAATCATGCAAATAAATTCATCTTTAAAGGAGGTTTTCTCCTCTCCTACTTAATTGAAATTGGCAGAGAAACAATGGACCTTGATTTTCTTCTCACACGCTTGACTGTTGAAGAAGAAACACTTCGTATCCTCTTTAATGAAATTACCTCATCCCCTTCTTTCGATAATTTTATCTTTTCCCTACATTCAATCTCCTTACTTACCCAACCTCATATGCAATATCCTGGCTACCGAGTTACATTCAATGCAATATTTGGCAAAATGAAAGACAAAATCCAAGTTGATATCGGTATTGGTGATACGGTCGCTCCCCTTACATATGAACTTCCGCTCACTAAATATCTTGGAAAACCCTTCTTTGAAACAAGCATCTCTTTACTCGTCTATCCTCCTGAATCAATCTTCGCTGAAAAATTCGAAACTATTCTCTCCAAGGGAACAAGCAATAGCCGTATGAAAGATTATCACGATCTCGTCCTTCTCATTCGCAATCAATCTCTTCTCCACCCCGAAAAATTACAGATAACCCTCTCCCAAACCTTTTCTCATCGAGGTACAGAATTAGGACTAATCAAATTTGATGAAACAGGTATCGGAACTCTTCAAAGATTGTGGGCCGCTCACCTCAATGGTCTTGGGGATTATGCTGAACTTCTTCAGCTACCCGCAAAGATTTCTGATGTGATCGAATCACTCAATTATTACGTAACTAGCTTATTAGAAGCCCCAGCTCAAAAATAGATTAAAAGCCCCTATCAATCATCTCCTGAATTTGCTCATCTCTTGCACCCATGATAGAAATAAAAATTCTTTCTTCTGTGCTATAACGAGTAAAGATAGTCTATCTTTTCTCGGCTAATTCCTGGATAGATCGATCGAAAGATGCCATTAACACCCGTATAAAATTCAATTTCTTGAATCTCACGCTTTATTCTAGCTTTTGTCATTTCTGTAGCATTTTCAAAAACCCATCTAATCAGATCTAACGAGGATTTTTTGCACAATTTTCCAAAAGCAGTGATTTGATTAACAAGAGCTAAATCTTGCAACTTATAAAACAAGACGTTTTGATCCAAATTGTACAAATACTTAATGATCTGAGCATCCTCTTTTTCACATGCTTGAAAAAAAGCAGTCCCTTTAGAAGGTGTCTGACGCACCTCTTCGTGTAATATTGTCGGATCTATTTCATGAAGCCAATTAATTGCCTCAAAATTATGGCTATTACAAGCGGTCGTGTAATATTGTCGGATCTATTTCATGAAGCCAATTAATTGCCTCAAAATTATGGCTATTACAAGCGGTCATAAATGCAGTTTGTTTTGAATCGAACGAAGATCTACTTCTCACCTGAGGAACCTCTCTAGAAAACCCAAAAACAGTTTTATCTAATTCTCTTAAAACGGTTTTATCAAACAAATAGAGCGCTTTCATTTCGTTTAATCGAGAAGGGTCAGAGGCGCAATCTATAAAATATGATTCGTGAGCATATCTATTTTCAAAATAATAAATGTTTTGAGATGGAAATCTAGCAGAAACAATAAGAGCAATTGCTGCAATTAATGGGAAAATAAGAGTTACATAAGAAATAGTCTTCATCACATGAAGGCAAAACCCAGTTACCGGCCATTGATGAACTTCTTCAACCAAATGAAACTTTTCATAAGAAGAGCTCACACGCCAAATTTTTAGATCATATCCCGACAAATACAACTTTGAAATGAAGCCGATCCCTTCAAGGGAACACAATTTTTGAGGAATAACAGGTGCAAATTCTGATAAACGGTCTAACATAGATATTTGGATTAAAAGGTCTCCGGCTGGTGGGATCGAACCACCGACCAATAGATTAACAGTCTACTGCTCTACCGCTGAGCTAAGCCGGAATGTTTTAAAGGATCAATTGTGCACAAAAGGTGATTTTCATACAATAGATTTTATATGCAAACTTTAGTTGTCGATCATTTAACCCGTATCAGAGAGCTTTGGCCAGTTGAAAAATTTCTAGAACTAGGTCTTCCTCCTTACGTAATTCCAAAAAATCATGGGGTTTTACCTGAAGGTTCCCGCTTTGACGATTTCTCATCTATTGCAAAAGCTTGGATGGAAAATGCACTACTTTTTTCTTATAGAGATGTCACCCTACCGAGAAGCTCTTCACTTATAATATTTACCTGGGTAATGGCTGATGGCCTAGGTGATTGGTCAGCTGCGCATGCGGCAGCCTCAGTGTTAAAAAAAGCGATGCCAGACCTTTCGATAGAATTGATTACACTTGTTGAAACCTCTGAAAAAAAAGTTTTACACCACCCCGATCTGCCCTGTCACATCTTATCTTACACCAAAGATGAACAAGCTTACTTTCCTCCCTCTCTTATAAAAAAAATGGCTAACGCCTCATTAATTTTGCAGCTACCGACTTTTTATCCCCATTTTCAAAGCCTTGTGAAAAAAATTGAAAAAGCAAGCTTTGGCTTAATGCCGACTTTTGCAAATGTTGGAGAGTATGGATTTATTAATTCCGAATGGTTTCATCCTAAATCTGGCAATCTCTGCATGGGCATTCACCCCCTTGAAAAAGGACTTTTATTAGATACATCTGTCTCATCTGTTGACATTTTACCCTCTTCTCCCTCTTTTTACTTTGCTTACTTAATTACCGAAAGAGGGTATGCAATCTACTTACACGCTCTATTAAAATATAAACTTAAAGAAAAATCCAATATCAAATTAATTGTGTGCAATCCCCTACCGCTATTATTAGCCCTAAAAAACGAGAACTTTTCGCACTATGGTGTGAAAGAAATCGTTATTCAAGATGGTTTAGAGAGAACGAAAATCCATCTAGATAAAGAAGGCAAAGAGCTCTTCATTGAAATAAAGCATGG
This sequence comes from Chlamydiota bacterium, assembly GCA_016866545.1. Taxonomy (GTDB): domain Bacteria; phylum Chlamydiota; class Chlamydiia; order Chlamydiales; family 2-12-FULL-49-11; genus VGMD01. Next base: position 69,123 of record VGMD01000004.1, read on the forward strand.
CCTTTCTTCAGTAGATGTCCAAAAACTCTATTTAGGCTCTGAAAACTTTGTCGGATGTAGAGGAGATAGATCATTTTCTGAAGTTGTGCTATTTGAAAAATTGTTTTTCTATGATGCGGTAAGCCATGCTCGGCCAGGTCTTCACGATTTATGCGATATAAGCACATTCTATCTTCTAGCCTATCCATCTCTTCACGAGTATTTAAAATGTTTTTTAGATAAAAAAACACCCCCTAATCTCTTGGGTAGTATAATTGGAGATCTTCTTTCAGACCCCTCTCTTTATTTAGGCATGCAAAAACTTCTCTCTTTTTTAAAAAATGAGTGCCTTTTTAACCCAACCTTAGTCAACCTTGTTAAAGCAAAAATTGCAGGTCATTTTAATCCCTTAATAAAAAGAAATGAAGAAACTCTTTTCAAAGAATTCCTCTCTGGTGCACACTCGTTAGACGAGATCATATGGAAGAAGAACTTAACGGAATTATAGAAAAAATCGTCTTTTCTAATGAGGAAAATGGTTACTCGGTTGTAAAGCTGAAAAGTAAACTAAAAGACGAAATCCAAATTGTAGGTCATTTTACCTCGATCCAATTAGGCGAGACTATTTCTTGTAAAGGCAATTGGGTCTTTCACCCAAAATATGGAAAACAATTTACTGTCAAATCATACACCCTAACGATACCAAATGATGCCTCTAGCATACAAAAATACTTAGAAGCTGGAAACATCAAAGGAATTGGGGTTGTTCATGCAAAAAAAATTGTTGATCACTTTGGTGAAAAAACGCTTGAAATCATTGATAAAACTCCCTCTCGCCTAAGAGAAATTGAAGGGATCGGCAAAAAAAAGGTCGATAGCATAAAAAAATATTGGGGCGAACAAAAAGAGAGTCGTGACATTCTAATTTTTTTGCAGGGGCATGGAATCGGCCCTTCATTATCAAAAAAAATCTATAAACGTTATGGTGAAAAATGCTTAGAGACTGTTAAAAACAACCCTTATTCGTTAACATACGATATAATGGGCGTTGGGTTCAAAACAGCAGATACTATTGCAAAAAATTTTGGCATCCAGAAAAACGATCCGATGAGAATAGAAGCTGGTATCGAGTATGTCCTTGGCGAGCTTTCAGAAGATGGTCACGCCTGCTATCCTGAAAGAGAAATTATCACGCTTGCTGCAGAAAAACTAGAGGTTGATCAAGCTGACCTCCACCGAGCAATCACCTCTTTAGAGTCAAAAGAGCGGATCATTCGAAAGAATTTACCAACGAGTGAAGAAGAGGAGTTATTTATCTGGTTAAAGCCCCTTTTTTTCGCAGAAATTGGGATAGCCAAACACTTAAAAAGACTTCGAAGAGAACCCTCTTCGATTCGAGAAATAAAAATTGAAAAAGCAGCCGTTTGGGTTCAAGAAAAGCTTTGCATCGAATTTGCTGGTGGTCAAATTCAGGCGCTTGAAAAAAGCTTTCATGAAAAAGTGCACGTGATTACAGGAGGACCCGGAACTGGAAAAAGTACAATCACAAAAGCTATTTTAGCAGTCCATGAAAAGCTCACCTCTAACATCATTCTTTGCGCTCCAACAGGAAAAGCTGCTAAAAGACTCTCAGAAATCACAAACAAAAAAGCCTCTACCATACACAGCATTTTAGAATTTGACCCAAACTCAGGAATTTTTAAAAAAAATGGGAAAAACCCATTAACATGTGACCTCATCATCATTGATGAAGCAAGCATGATTGACACTCTTTTATTCTTCTCTCTTTTAAAAGCTATTCCCGATGGAGCAAAAGTTGTTTGCATTGGGGATATTGACCAGCTGCCAAGCGTTGGTCCAGGTGCTGTGTTAAAAGACATTATCGAATCAAGGGCGATTCCCCTATCAAGACTTTTTCAAATTTTTAGACAAGGTAAAGGATCTAGAATAGTAATTAACGCTCACAATATAAATAAGGGGATCTTCCCAGAACTTGCAAATACCGATGAAAAAACAGATTTTCTTTTTTATGAGATTGAATCTCCTGAAGACTTAAAAAATAGACTTGTCTCTCTTGTGGCTGAAGAGATTCCGTCTAAATACAGTTTTAATCCCCTGTCAGAAATTCAAGTCTTAGCACCTATGCGTAAAGGAATCATCGGGGTGGAACAACTAAATCAGGCACTGCAAGAGAAGCTCAATCCAAACACTATCCTTATCAACCGAATGGGACAACCGTTTAAAGTTGGCGATAAAGTGATGCAAATTCGTAATAACTACACTAAATTCGTCTATAACGGAGATGTAGGATTTATCGATGAAATTGACACGGAAGAGACTAATCTTACAGTGGTCTTTGATGGCAAGCCTATCGTTTACGAATTTTCAGAACTTAATGAAATCGTACTATCTTATGCTGCCTCTGTACATAAATTTCAAGGCAGTGAATCACCCTGCATTGTGATGCCGATCCACACTTCACACTACATGCTGTTACAAAGAAATCTTCTCTACACAGGAATTACAAGAGCTAAAAAACTCGTTGTCTTACTTGGAACCAAACAAGCTATTGCCCTTGCCATCAAAAACGACAAAGTCGAAAAAAGGCACACCGGCCTCTCTTACTTTCTCTCAAATTAAAACAATTTTATCCGATTTCAGAACCAAGAGGTGCTGATGCAAGAAGTGGTAGCTCAAGAATAGTCCCATCACTTGCAGATAAAATCATGCCACGGCTCTCTATACCCATAATTTTGGCAGGTTTAAAATTAACAATTGCCATTACTTTCTTTCCTTGAAGAGCCTCTGGCTGATAATGTTTTGCTATTCCTGAAATAATCGTTCTTTTTTCAAAACCAAAATCAACTTCTAGCTTTAAAAGCTTACTACTTTTAGGAACAGACTCAGCTGTTAGAATTTGACCAACTCGAATATCTACTTTTTCGAAATCTTCAAAACCAATTTCTGATTTTGTGTGGACAGCAGGCTCTAATTTAGCAACTTCCTCTGCAATCTGGCTATCTTCAATTTTTCCAAAAAGTGTGTGAGGCTCTTTAATCTGTTTTCCTGCCTCTATTTCTTCTTTCATACAATCATCCCAATTTGTTTGGCTACAATTTATCATAGCGAAAATCTTTTCACACGTCCCAGGCATAATAGGCTCTGCAATAAGTCCCAATACCTTAATCGCTTTTAAACAACAGGCTATTGTTGTTTCTAATTCATTAAGCGCCTCTTTATTTCGAAGCAAAATCCACGGTTTTTTATGATCAAAATAGACATTTGCTAAAGCCGAAAGTGTCATAATACAACTAGACGCCTTTCTTAGCTGAAACTTGCTATACGCCTCTTTTGCTTCGATAGCGATAGCTTCGATATTTGCTAAAAACTCATTATCAAGATCACTTAATGCATGGCATTTCGGAACTGTTCGATCCATACGATCCCAGACAAATGTAAGGGTTCTATGAATAAAATTACCAAATTTTCCAACAAGCTCTGTATTAACCCGCATCTGAAAATCTTTAAACGTGAATTCAGAATCTTGATTTTCAGGGGCATTTGCAGCAAGTGTATACCGAATGACATCAACTGGATAACGAGTCATAAAATCGGCTAAATCTATATACCAACCAGATGATTTGCTAAATTTTTTTCCTTCCAAATTCAAAAACTCGTTTGCTGGAAGCTCATCAACAAGTTTATATGGATAATCTTGCCCCATAATCATTGCAGGAAAAATCACTGCGTGGAAGACAATATTATCTTTGCCTATAAATTGGACATATTTTGTCTCTTTATCAAACCAATACTCTTTCCACTCATCAGGCATTCCCCGCTCTGCAAAAAACTCTTTTGTTGCAGAAATATACCCAATAGGTGCATCAAACCAGACATAGAGCACTTTTCCGTCACTATTTTCTAAAGGGACTTCTACACCCCAGCTCATATCTCTTGTAATCGCTCTTGGTCTTAAGTCCTGGATATATGGCTCAATGAAATTTTTTACATTCGGTTTCCAGTCTAGCCCTTTTAACCAGTTAGAAAGTTTCTCTTTAAAAAGATCGCATTTTAAAAACCAGTGAGTTGTCTTTTTCAAAGTGAGAGGAGAACCAGTTATTTTTGATTTAGGATTTTTTAAATCTGTCGCCTCAAAACTTGCGCCACACTTTGTACATTCATCGCCCCTTGCCTCCAAAAATCCACACTTAGGACAAGTTCCTATAACAAATCTGTCAGCTAAAAAACGATCCTCACTTTCAGAATAGAGCTGCAAACTCTCTTTTGTTTCTATAAATCCATTTTTCAAAAGCTGTAAAAAAAACTCTTGCACAAACGGCTTATGATATTTCGATGTCGTTCTTGAATAATGATCAAATTCAATATTAAGCTTTTTAAAAAGCTCTTTATTCATCTCATGAAAAATATCAACATGCTCTTTGGGTGATCTTTTTAATAACTCAGCTCCATGAACAATTGCAGTTCCATATTCATCAGACCCGCAAATGAAAAGGGTTTTTGATCCTGTCAATCTACAAAATCTAGCATAACAATCGGCAGGCAGATATGCCCCTGCCAAATGCCCTAAATGAATAGAGCCGTTTGCATACGGAAGTGCTGCAGTAATTAATATTTTTTTAGCCATTTTGCTGAGGAACTAGCCTTGCTAGAGTTTCAAAAATGTCGCCTAGTTTTGTCTCTTTACCGGCAGCGATTTGAGATTTCGCAAGCTCAATTGCTGTAAGAGCTAAACTAAAATTATTAGAATACGATTTCATTAAATAATCATTTGTTAAATTTTTTTGTTTTTCCATTATACCCTCCTAAAACTTTCTGCAATAATAATACTCTTAATCACTTCTACCGCAATACTAAAATCATCGTTTACAAGATTATAGTCATATATAGAGGCTTTTTCAAGCTCTTCGTTTGCAACCTGCAATCTTTTATTAAGCTCCTCTTCATCATCTTGCATCCTTCCACGAATACGTCTTTCAAGCTCTTTTAATGTTGGGGGTTCTACAAAAATCGAAATCGTATCAATTGCGTCCATAACAGTTTTTGCACCTTTTACATCTATGACTAAAAAAAGACTCCCCTTTTTTTTCAAATCTTCAATACTACTTTTTAGGATTCCGTAAGCGTGATCATAGGTTCTTGTGCTTTCTAAAAACTCACAATTTTTACTTTTTCTTTCAAACTCTTCCTCTGTTAAAAAAAAATAATCTTTTCCATCAATCTCTCCCTTTCTAGGAGCTCTTGTTGTACAAGTAATTACCCTAAAAACTTCTCCAGGAAACGCGGAAACTACTTCATTAACAAGCGTTGTTTTTCCACCGCCTGACGGAGCGCTCACAATAAAAACCATTTCTTTTCTAGGGCCAAGCTTCATTCAATATTACTGCCCTGTTGTCTAATTTTTTCAATTTCTCCCTTAATGAAAATAACGTGATTCATTGAAGCGACCCCAGGAGCTTTTGAACCCATAGTATTTGCCTCTCTCATCATCTCTTGAACAAGAAAATCAATTGTACGCCCGACAGGCTCATTTGAAGAGGTTAACAATTTTTCTAACTGCACTATATGAGATCTCATGCGAACAACTTCTTCAGTAATGTCAACTTTTTCAGCATAAATAACTACTTCTCTTAAAACTCTTTCTTTATCCGCCTCATTAATCTCTTTTAAGGCTTCTAATCTTTCGCGAATTTTATTTGCAAAAAGCTCTGGCGCATTTTCGTTCTCTTTTTCTAAATTAGCCACAGATCTATTAATTTGATCAAGTCTTGCTAAAATATCCTTAGCTAAAACTTCACCCTCTTGCTTTTTCATGAATAAAAGCTTTTGCCATAATTCATCAAGCCCTTTTTCCCACTCTTCTTCCCACTCTTGATCCTCCTCATGTTTTTTCGAAACATCAAAATTTTGCACTGCATGAAGGACCATATCAAAAGTTACAACATAGGAAGGATCAAGAGATTTTGCAATATCCTTTAAATAACTGTGCATGATTTGACATGAGTCTAAAGAGACTTTTACATCTTGGTTGTTTTCAGAAAAGATTTTTATTGAGGCGTGTCCTCTCGAAAGGAGCATTCCAATCTTTTTTCGAATAAAATTTTCTCTTAAAGATAAGGATCTCGGCAATGAAAGTGAAATTTCAGCCCCTTTTTTATTAATTGTCTGAATTTCAACCAAAAAATTTGAAATTTTTTGCCTTGCGAATCCGGTCATGCTGTATGTCATTATATAAGCTCCCTTACAGGTGCAAAACTTCTTCTGTGAATAGGAGATGGACCATATTTTCTTAAAGCGTTCATATGCTCCTCCGTTGGATACCCTTTATGTTTTAGAAAGTTATACTCCGGATAGAGCAGGTGCAATTCAGCCATAAGCTCATCTCTATACTCTTTTGCAAGAATAGATGCTGCTGCTATTGAGCGAACTTTTTTATCTCCTTGAACAACCAACTGCTTTTTCATTTCAACTAAAGGACCCATGTTCCCGTCTATCAGTAAAAAATCAGGTTTGACTTGCAGCTTAGCTACAGCCTCTTTCATTGCTTCAAAAGTAGCTTGCAAAATATTAATTCGATCGATTTCTTGAGGTGAACTTACACCTATTCCATAATCGATTTCTTTTGATTGAAGAAGAATTTCATAAACTTTTCTCCTTTTTTTTGGAGAAAGCTCTTTACTATCTTTTATTCCTTCTATTTCAAGATGTGGAGGAATATAAATCGCTGCAGCGATAACAGGGCCTGCAAGAGGACCTCTACCCGCCTCGTCGATTCCAACAGGGTAGGAAAAACCCTTGCTTATAGCCTCTTTTTCAAATTCTTCCCACACCTGTTTGCCCTTTTTAAAACTTTATTCTTGAGTAGCCTCTACCCCTGAAAGCTCTTCTGTAAAGATACCTTCAACTTTAGCAGCTTTACCTAATTTACCTCTGATGTAGTTCAACTTCGCTTTTCTTACTTTTCCACGTCTTACCACTTCAACTTGACAGATGTTAGGACTGCATGTTGGGAATACTTTTTCATTTGCATACCCAAAAGCTACTCTACTTACTGTGAAAGACTCCGCAGAACCTCCCCCATGCTTTCCAATGACAAGACCGCTATAAACCTGCACACGCTCTTTATCACCCTCAATAATCTTCATGTGTACTTTAACAGTATCGCCAATTTGAAACTGAGACTTGTTTTTTTTAAGATATTTTTCTTCAATTTTTTTCACTAACGGATGCATTTTTCTCTCCTACTCTAGGCTTAAGGCCTCTAATTTTTTCCTTCCTTCAGCACTTCTCCACTTATCAATCTCTTTGTGGTTTCCATTTACAAGTACTTCAGGCACTTTTTTCCCATCAAACTCAAAAGGTCTCGTATATTGCGGCCCTTCAAAAGTTTCACTTCCATGAAATGAATCTTTATAAGGCCCTTCCGGATGACCTATCACACCAGGTATAAACCGGCTCACTGCATCTACAAATACAACTGCTGCAGGAGCACCACTAGTCAGGACATAATCCCCAATACTTACCTCTTCATCCACTTCAAGATCAATAATTCTTTGATCAATTCCCTCATAATGACCACAAATTAAAACTAGATGGTCATATGATTTTGCTACATGCTCTGCAAAAAAAGCTTTTAACACTCTGCCTTGTGGACTCAAATAAATTACATGAGAATTAGCTCTTTTTATACTCCTAATTGCTTTAACAACTGGCTCCGGCTTCATCACCATTCCTGGACCACCGCCATAAGGCCTGTCATCAACAGTTTGGTGCTTATCTTCCGCAAAATCTCTAATATCGACACATCTTATATTTAATAAACCCTTCTCCCGCGCTCTTTTGATCATACTACATGAAAAAGGCGAATCGAAATATTCAGGAAAAAGACTTAATATATCGATATCCACTATTTATTTTTTTAAAACCTTTAAAACATCGGGACACGCTCTTTTCAAAGCATCAACAGTTCTCTCAGAAGGCTGAACACCAACTTTTAACCATCTTTCCACTTCTTCTTTATTAATAACAAGCTCTTCAGATTTTGGATTATAATGGCCCAAATTAGCTATATATTTCCCATCTCTACGTGTCTTTTTTTCTGCCACAACAAGACGGTATGTTCTTGCATTCTTACAACCTTGCTGACGAAATCTCATAACCAAACTCATATAACTCCTTCCAAATAAAATCAGATAAAGTGTAGCAAAACTTTGGAAAAAAGTACACTATTTTATCTTGAGTTAAAAAGACCTTCCGCCTCTCCCCTAGAAAACTTTTTTTTAAGGCCCGGCAGGAGCTTTGCAAACTTAAGAAGTTCTTTAAATCCTTTTACAAGGCGATTGACGTCATCTATTGTTGTTCCGCTTCCCTTTGCAATCCTTCGTCTTCTCGCAGGAACAAGCTCTGCTTTCCCAACTCTTTCCTCTTTTGTCATCGATAAAATCATTGCTTCAATTTTAGAAAACTCTTTTTCCGAATCGTCTAAATCAGGCAATTCAGGCATCCCTGGCATCATTTTTAATAAACCTTTGATAGAACCCATTTTTTGAATTGCTTTCATCTGTTTTAAATAGTCATCAAAGGTAAATGTTGACTTTCGTAATTTTTTTTCTAACTCAGCGTTTTCCTCTTCACTAAACTGCTCCTCTGCCTTTTTTACTAAGTTGATGATATCACCCATACCTAGAATTCGGTCCGCCATAGAGACTGGGTTAAAAACTCTAAAATCATCGAGCTTCTCCCCCACCCCTTCAAAAAGAAGTGGTTTTTTTGTAATTTCTCGAATCGAAAGAGCGGCTCCAGCCCTTGTCGTCCCGTCAAGCATCGTTAAAATTGATCCTGTAATCCCAATTTTTTCATCGAACTCTTTTGCAATTTTTACCGCATCCTGACCAGAGGCACTATTTGCTATAAAAATAACTTCATTAGGAGAAACTATTTTTTTTACTCGATTAAGCTCATCCATCAACTCGTCATCTACGTGAAGCCTGCCCGCTGTATCAAAAATAAAAAGATCGTATTCAATCTCCTTCAAAGCCTCTTTTGCTACAACAACGGGATTTTTTTCATTTGGCAAGGAAAACACAGGAACATCTATAGATTTACCTAAAGTCTCTAATTGCAAAATAGCTGCAGGTCTTTGCAAATCAAGCGCTACAAGGAGAGGCTTTTTTCCGAATTTCTCTTTAAACATCTTTGCAAGCTTAGCTGCATGAGTAGTCTTTCCAGACCCCTGAAGACCACAAATCAAAATTTTAGAAAAAGGTTTTTTTACATCAAGGTGAGCCTCATCCGAGCCCATTAGACTAACTAACTCTTCATGAACAATTTTAATAAATTGATCACCTGCTGAAACACCTTTAACACCTTCAGAGCCGATGGCCTTAGCCTTTACTTTTTTTATAAATTCACTGACTACCGTATAGCCCACATCTGCATCAAGAAGGGCAAGCCTTACATCTCTAACAGCATCTGAAATATTTTTTTCCGTAAGCACCTTTTCTTTAGAAAGGGCATACGAGAGTTCCTGAAACTTTTTTGTTAATGATCCAAACATAATTTTTCTAATTTTTTTCCAGTTGCAAGCGATGATAAAAGCTTACGTCTCCAAAAAGACAAACCTATCATGCCCTGCCCAATCTTTTATAATTTCTTTCTTTTTCCAGAAAGGACTTGAAAAAAGATCAACAACTTTTTGCCCCTGATCTTTTCCTATTTCTAAAAAAACTTTCCCCCCACTCTTTATATGAGGTTGAACTGTTTTAGACAAGATCGAATAGAAATCAAGACCCTCTCTTCCCCCTACAAGAGCTTGTTTTGGCTCAAAATCTTTTACGCTACTCTCTAAGTGCTCATACTCTGCATCAGTTACATAAGGGGGATTACAAACAACATAATCTACAAGTCTATCACCTAAAGGATCTAACATGTTTCCCTCAAGGATTTCCACATCTAACTCATTTAATTTTGCATTCTTTCTTGCACAATCTAAGGCTAAAGGAGAAATATCTGAAAGAATTACATGCATATCGGGCCTTGCTTTTTTAACCGCAAGCCCCAAACAACCACTTCCCGTACAAAGATCTAATAGAGTAAGACTTCGTGAATTTTCCAATCTTCCAAGCATATAAAAGATTAAAATCTCACTCTCTTGCCTAGGAATCAACACATTTTGATTTAACTGAATTCTGCATTTATAGAATTCAACTTCGCCATCAATATAGGCTTTTGGTTTATCAACCATCTTTCGTTTCAAAATTTTTCTGGTAAAAAAAGGATACAAGAGCATTAACCATCTCTTCTAAATCACCCTCCATCATGCGATCAAGATTATACAAAGTTAGATCAATTCTGTGATCTGTGACTCTATTTTGCGAAAAATTATAGGTACGAATTCTTTCAGAGCGATCCCCAGTACCAACCTGTGATGATCTATTCGAAGCTATTTCTTCCGCCCTTTTTCTCCTTTGCTCATCAACAATCTTAGCCTTCAAAAGTCGCATCGCTTTTTCTCGGTTTTTGATCTGAGATCTCTCTTGTTGACAGTGAGCAACAACACCTGTTGGAATGTGCGTAATTCTTACAGCTGAATCTGTTGTGTTTACATGCTGGCCACCCGCCCCTGAAGACCTATATGTGTCAATACGCAAATCTTTCTCATCAAGCTCAATATCCTCTTCTTCATCAGGCTCTATCATTACTGCTACAGTAATTGTCGATGTATGAACTCTACCTTGCGCTTCAGTTTCAGGAACTCTTTGAACTCTATGAGTCCCGCCCTCATACTTCATCAACCGATATACATTTTCACCAGAAAGAACAAATTGATACTCTTTAAAACCACCCATATCAGAAGGTGTAGAGGAGAGAAATTCAACATTCCACCCTCTGTTTTGCGCAAAATAATTATACATTCTTGCACAATCACCAACAAAAATGGCAGCTTCATCACCACCTGCTCCTGCTCTAAGCTCTACAATGCAACTTTTATGGTCATTTGGATCGGGAGGGACAAGAAGGGTTTCTACCTCTTTGTTTAGCTTTTCAATTTTAGGCTCTAAAGAGGAGATTTCTTCTTCAAGAAATTGAATTACATGAGGATCTTGCTCGCCTTTTTTGATTTCTCTAGCGTCTGCAAGATCCCTTGAAAGCCTTTGAATAATCTCCCAGGAATCTTTTAAATGGGTTAAATATTTATGCTTAGCTGTTAAATCACGATATTTTTTTTTATCGGACATAACATCAGGCAAGCTTAAATCAGATTCTATCTGGGGCAATTCGGATAGAAGTTCTACAACCTTGTCTTTCATTCAGAAGATTTTTTTGCTTTTGCTGTAGATTTTTTAGCTTTTTCTGAAGAAGCTTTCTTTTTTTTCTCTTCTAAAGAGTCACTTGTCACTTCTGCAGCTTCTGCTTTTACAGCCGCTTGAGCTGGCTTTGCATAACGTTTTTTGAATTTGTCAACTCTTCCTTCAGTATCAACAATACCTTGCTCACCTGTATAGAAAGGGTGCGACTTAGATGTAATAGAAACTTTGAAACATGGGTAAGTAGCGCCTTCAAATTCTATTGTGTCTTTTGCTTGAACTGCACTGCGACATAAAAATTTATCACCTGTACCTGTGTCTAAAAAAACAACTTCTTTGTACTCTGGATGGATTTCTTTTTTCATATACTGGATCCTTAATTGCTCTATGTATAAAATTGGAACTATCCTACCTTTTAAGCCCTATTTTAAACAAGTTATTTCATCCTTTGCTGCTTGCAGGGCAGCGTATGCTGTCAAAAGACCTGCCAAAACTCCCTCTTCATAGCGAAACTCAGGATGATTCTCAAGCTCTGGGAAATCAAAAGGTTGCATTAGATCATCTGCGACAACGGATGGTTTAATCTCTCGCGCGACCTTTAAAAGCTTACTTTTCTGATACGAAACTAAGTCGTCAAAAATTTTTTCAACTTCTTGCACGCTTTTTCTCCTCCCTAATTTTTTGAAAAAATGTTTGCATAAGATGTCTTGCCTCCTCTTGCATCAAACCAGAAAAAGAGTCTACTTGATGAATCGGATGTCTTAATTCAGAAAGATTTAAAAGCCCCCCTAGTGCGCCGTGTCTTTTATCAGAACAACCCCAAATAATTTTTTTAACACGAGACAGAATGGAGGCGCCAAAACACATTATACAAGGCTCAACTGTGACATAAAGAGTTGTATCTTGAAGTCTAAAATCACCTAGAGTTTGACTTGCTTCTTTTAAGCAAAGAATTTCAGCATGACAAGTTGCATCTTTAAAAAACTCAACTTGGTTGTGCGCTTTTGACAATACTTTATTTTTCTCTACAAGTACCGCCCCGACAGGAACTTCCCCTTTATTAAATGCAACTCTAGCCTCTTGCAGCGCAAGCTCCATAAAGAGTTTGTCTTCAACTGTAAATTCTCTCATGTTGATTTATTCTATGTTATCTGGTAAAATCTTGCTAAACATTTTAAAGCGGAGTCATCTCACATGTCATTAGATAAAAGTACAAAAGAAGAAGTAACTAAAAAATTTCAATTACACGACAAAGATACAGGGTCAGCAGACGTACAAATCGCTCTTTTAACAGAAAGAATTGCAGACATTCAAGAGCATCTTAAAAGAAGTCCAAAAGATCATGCTACAAGACTTACTCTTCTAAAAGTTGTAGGTCATAGAAGAAAACTTTTAAGCTACTTAAATTCAACTGACACACAGCGTTATCAACAGTTAGTAAATAAGCTCGGTCTTCGAAAGTAATTTTACCAGACAAACTTATAACTTTCTTTTTTACACTCACAGGAGACCATACAATATGCAAAAAGACCGATTAACTATTCAAGTTGCGGGAAAAGAACTTGTTTTTGAAACAGGTAAAATCGCAAGGCAGGCTAATGGCTCTGTCATGTTAACATGTGGAGATACTGTTATACTTGCGACCGCTTGTGCGAATAAATCGGTCTCTCCTGACATTGACTTTTTTCCTCTAAGAGTTGATTACCAGGAAAAATTTTCTTCCGCAGGGAAAACACTAGGTGGATTTATCAAACGAGAAGGAAAACCATCTGAGAAAGAGACTTTGACATCTCGACTTATTGATAGACCTCTTAGGCCATTGTTCCCAGAGGGATTTTTTAATGAAGTGCAGATTTTAACCTATGTCCTATCGTACGATCCGAGCTGTCAACCCGACGCTCTTGCGATTTGTGCAGCCTCAGCTGCCCTGACAATTTCTGATATCCCCTTCCCTAAACCAGTTGGAGGAGTTAGAGTAGGGAAAATTGGCTCTGATTATATAATTAATCCAACCCTTGAAGAGATGCAAAAATCCTCTCTTGATCTTTTAATTGCAGGAACCGAAGATGCCATTTTAATGATTGAAGGGTATTGTGACTTTTTAACAGAAGAGCAAGTCTTAGAAGCTATCTCTGAAGGCCACAAAGCAATCAAACAAATCTGCCAAGGACTTCTTGATTGGAGAAATCTTGTTGGAAAAGAAAAGTTTGAAGCGCCACTAATTCTACCTCCAAGTGAACTACTTGATGAAATTGAAAACTTAATTAAAGATAAGTTTAAAGAGGCATTCTTTATTTCTGATAAGCAATCTCGAGAAGAGGCTTTTGGAATTATTGATGGCGAAATTTATGCACATTTTTCTGAAGATGCAGGCGATCAGAAATACTCAGAAAAAGTTGTGAAAAGAGCTTTAAAACAAATCTCTTCAAAGTTAATGAGACACCATATTCTTGCGTCCAAAAAACGAGCTGACGGAAGATCTCTTACTGACATTAGAAATATTTTAATTGAAACATCCATTCTTCCAAGAACTCACGGAAGCGCTCTTTTTACAAGAGGTGAAACGCAAGCTATTGCGGTCTGTACGCTTGGTGGCTCATCTATGGGACAAAGATATGAGGATTTAGACACAAAAGATTCTCTAAGAAAGTTTTATCTACAATATAGCTTCCCTCCTTTCTCTGTTGGAGAAGTTGGCCCACTTAGATCACCTGGAAGAAGAGAGATTGGTCATGGAAAACTTGCAGAAAAATCTCTACAAGCTGTTATTCCTTCAGAAAAAGAGAATTTCCCCTACACAATACGACTTGAATCAAACATCACTGAATCGAACGGATCATCTTCAATGGCCTCTGTTTGTGGGGGCTGTTTAGCTCTTATGGATGCAGGCGTTCCTATAAAAAGACCAATTGCTGGAATAGCGATGGGGCTTCTTTTAGAGGAAACTAAGTTTGCTATCCTTTCAGATATTTTAGGAATGGAAGATGCACTAGGTGATATGGACTTTAAAGTTTCAGGTGACGGTGAAGGAATTACAGCCTTCCAAATGGACATTAAAGTTGAAGGAATTACGCTTGAGATTATGAAAGCTGCTCTTCACCAAGCTAAGGAAGGTAGAATTCATATCCTAGGAAAAATGCTTGAAGCTTGCCCCAAATCTAGACAAGCTTTATCTCCATTTGCACCGAGAATTGAGTCTCTCACAGTTAAACCAAGCAAAATCGCAGTGATTATTGGTCCTGGTGGAAAAATGATTCGCTCTATTATTGAAGAATCTGGTGCTGAAATTGACATCAACGATGAGGGTGTTGTAAATATCGCAGCAACAAATGCTACAAGTCTTCAAAAGGCTAAAGACCTAATTATTAATTTAATATCTGATATTGAAATTGGAAAAACCTACAAAGGTCCAATTATGTCAATCCAACCATTTGGTGTTTTTGTCCGATTGCCCGGTGCAAAAGACGGCCTTTGCCACATCTCTGAGTTTAGCCATGAGCGCATAGAAAATATGGGAGATCATGCAAAAGAGGGTGATGAGATTGAAGTTAAGGTATTAGATATAAATGATAGAGGTCAGATCAAACTAAGTCGCAAAGTCTTAATTTCAAAATAATTAAAAGCACCTCATAAAAGAGGTGCTTTTTGATAGACAAATAAATCTTTTTATAATTAGTCCTTAAATAAGATTAATTATTTTTAGGTTTTTCATGCCCTCTGGAATTGTCAATGAACGTATGGTTTTTTCATATTTAACCCTACCTCACATTGGGGAGCCAGTGAATGAGACTATTATTGTGGAAGCGTCGCAAACTGAATCAAGAGAGACTCTTACACAAAAAATAGCTGCCCTCATAGCAGAACGACTAGGATATGATGATCCAAGCGCCTTAGAAAGCCACATACAACTTAGTCATAGAGGACTTATTTTAGGACAAAACGAGTGTAATACAATTCAAGACCTCAGAAACATCCAAAATCACGAACTTGCAGGAAAATCAAGAACAACAGCACTGGTTATTAAAATTCTTCCCTGAGCAAAAATTAAAAATTTACGACGTGTAGGGAGGAGAAATTTTAGGAACTAATCCCCTGTCGATTCTTGTAATAGCAAATGATTGTGAATTTGGGATCTTATGATCAAAATAGATTGTTGCAACTCCTTTATCCTCTTCTTCTGCCGATGAGAAATCTTCCTCTACATAGAGATTAATCGCTGCAAAATTATCCTCTCTCATTTGCATCTTTAAAGTCGGAATAATTTCATGATAAATCAAATGAATATGAATATGACTAGGTCGCTCTATTGCCTCAATCTTAGCACTAGCAACAGGAGTTACAAATGGAACAACTACATAGATATCTTTTTCATAGCACTTTTTTCAAATACTTTTATAAGCTCAGTCAAATGCCCAGTCATTTGGTTTCCACTAAAACTCGCATCATCAAAAAGAACATACTCTCTAGCCCATCTCTCTGGATCTGTTTTCTCTAGGCTATCTGTTATAG
>VGMD01000005.1 GCA_016866545.1 Chlamydiota bacterium
AGCATCTGCTGCTATTGTAGGCTCAATCGTCTATCTTCTGACTATAGAAAAAATTTGGCTTGCCGGACTTGTGGTTGGAACAGTTATCGGTGGTGTTGCTCTACATGCAGTTAACCTAGCGGCAATTGTTCTTCTTATCGTCCCTTATGGCATCTTAAGATACCGTGCAAGGAAAAAAGAGGCTCCCGATTTTACGAATCTAACTCTCGATCAAAGAAACGGTCACATATTAGGTTTAAGCTCATCAAGACATCCGCCTCTCCATTACTCTTTAAATCCTCTCGAATTTTATACAAATAAAGAGAATCAAACAGCATTTTTAGACACTTTTACAAAAAGACCAATCAACTACGACGACGGTTTTCATCAATCACCTACAGAAAAATTCCTAGCAAGCTGCACTGCTGCCGAGCTTAGAGAAAAATGCGACGCTTATCAAGTAAGTATGGCAGGTTTTAGTCCCCAAGTAGAGGCTACATTTAATGAGCATATACAAACTAATACCTGGGTAAAGCGGCAAAAAATCCTCAAAAACCTCCATTATTTTAGATTAGAGCTCTGCTCTCACCTCTGTGGATATGATCGAATCAGAAAAGATAGATTGATTGATCTATTAAATAAGGGTGATATACATCTTTTACACCTCTATCTCCAATGTATAGGTGGAGAAACTCCAGAAACTCGGATAAACGATGATGATCTTCGTTTGATTCAACATGCAGCAGAAGGGGTCTTTATCTAAATATGAAGAAATTTATCAATATAGACTTCGTGGAATGCCTCAGATAAGGTTGGATGAGGGAAGCAGACGTTTTTAAGATCGGTGATCTTCATTTTATGAGCAATTGCCGTTGCTGGCTGAATGATTAGCTCTGATGCATTTGGCGATAAAATATGGGCGCCTAAGAGGTGTTTTGTCTCTTTATGCCAGACGATTTTGATGAAGCATGGGTCATCACCCCCGTTTGCCTGATACCTTGAATTGCCGACAAAAGGAAACTGAGTCACTTCATACGGGATCTTTTTTTCTTGGAGCTCTTTTTCTGTAAAACCAACAGATGCTACTTCAGGGTAGGTGTAAAGGGCATTTGGAATAGCTGCATAATTGACAAAACAACTCTTTCCTGAAAGTCTTTCCACTAACGAGACTGCTTCTAAAGACCCTTTATGAGCAAGCATTGGAGGGCCTGCAGCATCTCCTACTGCAAAAACATTTGGGATACTTGTCTCAAAATTTTCATCAATTTTAATAAATCCTTTGGGGGTTAACTCTACCTCGATTCCCTTAGTATAAGGCCTTCTTCCTATTGAGATAAGTGCAACATCAGAAGAAAACACCTCTCCTCCCTCCACTTCGAAAAAAACTTTTTCCCCCTCATTTTTTAAACCTATCACTTTTTTCTGTAAATTAAACTTAATTCCTTGTTTTTCAAGAACTTTTTGAAACGCCTTTGAAAGATCTCTATCAAATTCTGGTATGATTCGATCCATAAACTCAATCACTTCAACTTCTGTTCCAAGCCTTCTATAGACTGAGCCAAGCTCCAAACCGATCACACCGCCACCAACTACAATCATTTTCTTTGGAATTTTTTTTAAGGCTAATGCTCCAGTTGATGATAAAACTCTCTCTTCATCAAACGGTAGAAATGGAAGTGGAATTGGCTGAGATCCTGTTGCAACAATAATGTATTTGCCTTGTATCACTTTTCCATCTACCTCAACCTCGCCCTCTTTTTTTACGCTAGCGCTCCCATGAATCAATTCAACCCCATTTTTTTTAAAAAGATAGGCAATTCCCCCCGTAAGCTTTTGGACAATTTTCTCTTTTTGCTTCATTAAATCTAAGAGATTGCACGATTCAGGTGGAGTAATTCCAAGAATATTCCCCTCTTTTTGGATATGATAGAGAAGCTCTGTTGTGTGAAGAAGAGCTTTAGACGGGATACATCCCACATTCAGACAAGTTCCACCTAAAGAGTTATCTTTTTCAATACAAAGAACTTTGAATCCAAGTTGAGCTGCTTTTATTGCCCCAACATACCCCGCGGGCCCACTTCCAACTATAATGACATCGTACATAACCTAAGGGCTAACAAAAACCCATCTTCGGTTCAACCAATTTTTACAAGCTCGGTTAAAGCCCGTCGCAAGCGGGAGTTTTCTTCTTGCAATCTTTTATTTTCAGCTTGTAACCTAGCAATTTCAAGATCTCTTCGAACAGGACGCACTTCTACTGACTCATCGCTAGAGTCTGAGTCTTGCGTCAAATATTCAAGCGGTTTAAAAGTCTCTAGTGGTCTTTGTAAAGGTTGCATAAAGAGACTCTATCACAAACTTATTATTCTGAGAAAAGAAATTTATAAGGATTTTCAAGCATCTGTTTCATATGGACAAGAAACGAGACGGACTCTTTTCCGTCAACAATCCTATGATCATAACTTAAAGCAAGATACATAACCGGTCTAATCACAATAGAGCCGTTTAAAGCAACTGGTCTATCGACAATATTATGCATACCCAAAATTCCACTTTGCGGAGGGTTCAAAATAGGGGTTGAAAGCATTGAACCAAAAACGCCCCCGTTTGTAATTGTAAAAGTGCCCCCTGACATGTCATTAATGGATAACTTTCGCTCTCTTGCTTTTAGAGCAAAATCATTAATTGCTTTTGATAAATCGATAAAAGAGAGCTTATCAGCGTTTTTTATGACCGGAACTACAAGCCCTGAATCAGTGCTTACTGCAATTCCTATATGTTGATTGGCATTATAGACAATGTCATCCCCATCTATAAATGCATTGACGTCGGGAAATTCTTTTAAGGCAGAAATAGCAGCTTTTATAAAAAATGGGAGGTAGGTCAGCTTAACACCATGTTTTTTGAAAAACTCATCTTTTTCTCTATTTCGAATCGCAACAATTTCAAAAAGATCGACTTCATTAAATGTCGTAAGCATTGCCGTTTCATTTTTTACCTGCACAAGTCTTTTTGCAATCGTCTTTCTTAATTTTGATAGCGGTTCTCTTTTTTGCTCACTTGCAATAACTTTAGCTTCAGGCTCTTTTTTCTCCTCTTCTTTTGTTAGACTCTCTAAAAAAACCTCAGGACTTTTTCGTATACCCGAAGCTCCAATTTCTCTCTCTTCTTTTTTAATCTCTTTTAAGGGCTCCTCTTTTCTTTCAGATTTTTCCAAACCACAAACAGTAGCTCCTACTTTAAGAATTGCCCCCTCTTTTGCCATATAGCTAACTATTCCAGATTCTGGAGCTGTCACTTCTATAGATGCCTTTTCTGATTCAAGCTCAAATATAGGATCATCTTTTTTTACATACCCACCTTCTAAAACAATGTATTTTGAAAGAGTTACTTCTGTAATCGATTCTCCAACAGACGGCACTACTACATCTATCATCTTAAAGCCTCATAAATGATCTCTTCTTGCGTTTTATAAAAAAGCGCTGCTACTCCAGTATCAGGAACTGGAATAGACTCTCTACCCACATACGTAATTTCGATTTTTTCCGATATAGCCTCTTTTATGTAAGTGTATGCACCCTGATTTTTTGGCTCTTCTTGCACCCACAAAATCTTTTTCACATTTTTGTAGTTATCTAAAATCTTTTCTACTTCAAAGATCGGAAATGGATAAATTTGTTCTATTCTAATGAGAGCAATCGGTTTGTCACCTCTTAGTTTTTTTAGCTCATAGTATATTTTTCCCGTACAAAATATCACCCTCTCCACTTTTGCATACTCGATTATATCATCAATTACGGGGAAAAATTCGGACTTTGCAACCTCTTCTAAAGAAGAGAAAGAATCACTCAGCCTCAACATGCTTTTAGGAGTTGGAATAATTAAAGGCCTCTTCTCAGTATCTAACGCCTGCTCTCTTAAAACATGAAAAAATTGTGAGGGGGTTGATGGTAAAACAACTCTCCAATTATTTTGTCCCGAAAGTTGTAAAAATCTCTCAAGCCTGCAAGAGGTATGTTCAGGACCCATTCCTTCATGCCCGTGCGGGAGAAATAAAACAAGCCCTGACGAAACGCCCCATTTCGTCTCAGAACCGGCAAGATATTGATCTATAATTATTTGAGCGCCATTTGCAAAATCTCCGAATTGAGCTTCCCAAATCACTAATGCAGAGCGATCTGCTAAACTATACCCAAATTCAAATCCCATCACTGCATACTCTGATAGAGGAGAGTTAAAGACTTGAAAGCTCGCCTGATCACTAGAAATATGCTCCAAAGGAGTGTAGGTCTCTTCTTTTGTTTGATCGAATAAAACTGCATGTCTGTGGGAGAATGTCCCCCTTTTACTATCTTGCCCAGAAATTCTAACAGCTATTTTTTGATCTAGTAATGAAGCGTATGCCAAAAGTTCTGCAGTTCCAAAGTCGATATGGAATAAATTAGGTTCAGTTAAAATTTTTTCTCTTCTTTCTTTAAATAATTTTTCAATTTTTAGATGAGCTCTAAACGTTTCTGGGATAGTTGTGATTTTTTCTACGTACTTTTTTAAAAGATCTAAGGAAAGAGCTGTTTTTCGAGAAAAAGCTCTCATTTCAGGCATAAGTAGCTCCTTGCTTAGATAAGGTCTATTAGCCTCTTCTAGCGCTTTTTCCAATTCCTCTTTAAACTGATTTTCCATTTGAGTTATAAATTCTTCACCAACTCCACTCTCTTTTTTCAATTTTTCATACACATCCTCTCTTTTTTCTATTTTTTGGTACAAAAGCGGATTAGTAAATCTAGGCTCATCACCTTCATTGTGTCCGTAAATACGGCAGCAATTTAGATCGATAAAGACGTCTATTGAAAACTTATTTTTTACCGCAAAGGCAAGTTTTGCAGCTCTTACGCATGCTACTGGATCGTCTGCATTTACATGAATAACCGGAAGTCCAAAAGCTTTTGCAATGTCTGTGCAGTACCTTGTCGATCTAGATTCTTCCGGAACTGCTGTAAATCCAACTTGATTATTTATGACAACATGAACTGCACCACCTACGTCATACCCTTTCAATTTAGAGCATTGCAAAGTTTCATAGACAACTCCTTGTCCTGCTACCGATGCATCTCCATGGACCATCAAAGGAAAGACCTTCCCTCTAAGACCTCTTGTAAAACCAACAGCCACAGGATCTACCGATTCAAGGTGGCTTGGATTTGAGATAAGCTCAAGAATAATTTTCTTTCCAGATGAGCTTACGTTTGTAGATTGATACCCTTTGTGGTATTTCACATCGCCAAGCCCATATAACTCCTCTGGCATTACCTTCGTGTTAAATTCTCTAAAAAGATCTTTGTAAGGTTTTTTTAATAAGTTACATAAAACATTTAAACGCCCCCTATGAGCCATTCCTATGACGCCTCTATCATACCCTGCTTCTCTAGCAAGAGAAAAAATTTCATGAATAAGGGGCATAAAACTCTCACCGCCCTCTAAAGAAAATCTTTTAGCTCCCAAAAATTTTTTTTGTAAAAATTCTTCCAAGTACTTAGCTTTCCAAATTTCTGTTAACATCATTTCATACTCTTTTACAGAAACTGGGGGCTTTTCTTTTTGTATCTCCTCGTGAAACCATCTCTCAAGCTCTCTATTTTCAATATTATAGCACTCATATGAGGTTGTGCCACAATAGACTTTGTTCAGGCGAGAATCTCTAAAATCAACCCCTTCTACAAAACTGTTTGCCTCTTTCATTGGATTGATATTTGCTATCAAATGGCCAAAGCGCTTATAGATTTCGTCCGGTTCGGGCGAAGAGTTTGCTCGAGAAGCGTTTTGTATCAATT
The DNA here is from genome assembly GCA_016866545.1 of Chlamydiota bacterium. Classification (GTDB taxonomy): domain Bacteria; phylum Chlamydiota; class Chlamydiia; order Chlamydiales; family 2-12-FULL-49-11; genus VGMD01. The sequence continues at coordinate 5,808 of VGMD01000005.1, forward strand.
CTGAAAACTCCATTCCTTTAAAAAAAGCAATCCAATCGGGGGCTAAAAGATCGGGGTGTTTCAAAAAAATATTTAATTGTTCTAACACAAAGCTTTGATTACTAAAATTAATAGGGGGTGAATCTTTTTTTTGCATACCCTCATCTTACACAAACATAATTTCTTGGCAAGAAATCGAGACTTGCGTGCAAATAGGGTTTGCAGTAAAATTTCGTCCAATTTGTAGAAAATTATTTAATTTAATTCGCAACCAAAGTAAAACACAGCGAACGTATCGTTAATTTTCGGTGGGCACCATTTATGAAAAGTGAGAGATTAAAAAAGTTAGAAAGTGAGTTAAAAGATTTAGAGAAGTGGCTCGATTTGGGGCTTGTTCCTAAAAAAGACCTTGATAAGCATAAACTTGAAATAGAATCGATTAAGGCTAAAATGGATGAAGAGAGACAGCGTCTGATTTTCCTCAAAGAGAGCGGCGAAGTCGAAGATTACACCATGCCAAAAAAATCAAATCAAAAACAACTTTATGAGCATCAATCAATGCCAGATATTGAAACTGATGCAGAAATGTCTGATGTAGAGTTTGAAGTTGAAAGCACTACAATGGAAGTGGATCACACTTCTTTATTTGATATAGAAATGGCTGGAGAAGAAAAGCAATCGTCTTCTTCACAAGAATTTGAAACTGATGAAGATCCCTATTCAGAGAGAAATCGCTGGAGAAGGTCTACAGAAATCCCAGATCCAGATCGTGACGACTGGTAGTATCTATATTCATGTTCCATTTTGCACAAAAAAGTGTCCTTACTGCCATTTTTTTGTGCAACCCCTTAAAGAGACCGATTTATATATAGAGGGCATCAAAAAAGAGTGGGATTTTCGAAAAGATTGTCTTACTGACATAGTCTCCATATATCTTGGTGGGGGGACCCCCTCTCTTCTCTCCCTTTCAGAATTAGAAAAAATCTTAGACCTTTTTAAAGAGTTCTCGCCCAAAGAGATTACGATTGAAGCGAATCCAGACGATGTAACTTTAGAAAAAATGATCGGCTATCGGAATTTAGGAATAAACAGGCTAAGTATTGGCGTACAATCTTTAGATGACACAAACTTAAAAATGATAGAGAGACTCCACTCTGCAAAAAGGGCGAAAGAAGCGATAGAGACGGCTCACCTTGCTGGTTTTACAAACATCACAATCGACCTTATGTACGATCTTCCAAACCAAACTTTTTCAAGCTGGAAAAAAACAGTCGATGAAGCAGTCTCACTACCGATTTCTCATCTTTCAATCTATAATCTCATCTTTGAAGAGGGTTCTGTTTATTATAAAAAGAAAAAAGAGCTCTCTAGTTTCACCCCATCAGAAGAAATCAGCTTAAAGATGTTAACCTACGCAGTCCAAAAAACTGAAGAATACGGACTAGAGCGGTATGAAATTTCCGCTTTTTGCAAAAAAGGGTGCGAATCTATACACAACACGGGCTATTGGGAGGGGCGTCCTTTCATAGGACTTGGGCCATCAGCTTTTAGTTATTACGGTAAAAAGCGTTTTAAAAACGTCTCTCATCTAAAAAAATGGCACTCTTTTTTAATTAACCATCAAGACCCAAAAGATTTTGAAGAAGAGCTTGCCTACCCTGAAAACGTAAAAGAGCTTTTGACGATTCGACTAAGGCTTTTAAAAGGGATTCATTTAAATGATTTTCCAAATCTACCTGATGAAAGCCTTACTTCACTTGAAAATTTAGCCGCAGATGGTTTTTTAGAAAAAACTTCTAATCACTTTAAGCTTTCAGAAAAGGGAAAGCTCTTCTACGACTTTGTCGCATCAGAACTTGTTTAAAGATCTTGTTTTTATAAGAAAAATAGCCTGCCTTTTATAAAAATCTTCCTCTTTATGATGCTCTTTCCACCATTTAATTTTCTTCGTGATTACTTTTTGGGTAGGCAGTGTTAAATCACAAGCGATAGAGAGAAGATCATCATCTTGTAGGTGAGTCAAAAGTTTTTCTAAACTTTTTTGATTGTTATATGGTGTTTCAATAAAAAGCTGCAACATACCAAGTCTTTGCACTTTGCAATCTCTTGGTAAATAGCCTTGAAAAGAAAATGTTTGCGACTCGATACCACAGAGCATAAGAGCTAAAAAAATAGATGATGGGCCAGGAATTGCGACAACTTCTATATTTTTGTCTTTTGCTCCATAAACAAGCTTAGCTCCAGGATCGGCAATACAGGGAAGACCTGCATCTGAAATAATTCCCCATTTCTCTCCTTTTAAAAGCGGCTGTAAGAGTGTAACAAAGTTTGTTGTCTCTTTGTCTAAAATCTCCATTGGCTTTCCCTTTAGTTTTTCAAAGTCGAAATGTTTCAAATAGACTCTTGCCTCTTTAGGGTGCTCGACAAAAAAGCCGTCTAGTTGATTTACAATCTCCTCTAAACCTGGAACGAAATTAAATTTCGGATCAGCATCTGGATGAAGTAAGTTTGGTAGTAGATAAAGCGTCATAATCTGTGTTCCTCATGATTAAAAAGTGGAGAAATTTATTTACCTTTTAAGTTCTCGAAATATATCACCAATAAATCCCACAATAGTTTTGGATCGAAAGAGGCTGATTTTGCTTTAAGTTCAAACTCAAATAAAAACAAAAGTCTCTCTACAAAGTATTCGGGACCGACTTTTTGGCAAAAAGGCAAATAAATCTCTAATTGATTTTTTCTTAAAGAGGGCATATCCCCTCCTTTACAAATTTGTATTCCTAAATAAATGTGGTGCCTTACCAAGGCGATAAGGGCTAGGACATCGGAGAGATCTTTGAACTGGTAGATAGGCATCTCTTTAGATTTCCAAACAAGGGCTTCAGCTACTTGCCAGGCTGTTACCTCTTTTTCTGTTTTTGTAATTTCCTCTATATCTTTTTCTTCAATTAACTTTTTTCCGCTTGAAAAAAGAACAAGCTTCTCTACCTCATTTTTTAACAAGGAAAAATCCATTCCGACTTGCTCTAAGAGCTTGTTTGCAACTTGAATAGAGAGTGTTTTTTGACCCTGTTTTGCAATTTTTTGAAGCTCTTCAATTAACCTCTCTTTTTTCTCCCACGGCTTTTCTAACGATAAATCAAGACAAACAACGTCATTTTCGATAGCCTCGTAAAAAGTAGAAGTGCACTTCTCCCCCGAATAGATTAAAATAAGATCGCTTGACGGTTTTTTTACACCTTTTTCAACGTCTAAGTGAACAACTCTCTCCTCTCTAAAAAGAGTTAATTCTAACCCCTCTTCCCCATTTTTAAAGACAAGCTTTGGCTTATAGTGAGAAAGAAATTGGTAGAGTTTTTGAACATAAAATTTTCTTTCATAGGGATCGGAAATGAGTATCAAGTAGATAGGAGAGAAATGAAGAGGCGATGCCTCTCTTAGCTGTTTTTCAAATGCTGCCACACTTTTTAGCTTCATCCTTTTGAGAATACCACGCTCGCGTGTAAACTTGAAGAATAATCTCCTCCTCTTCTATGATCTAGGTTAGAAAGGTGGTATACGATGAAAAATGAGAGTTTAAAGGGAAAAATTGCTTTTGTTGTCGGCGTAGGAGATGACCAAGGTTATGGCTGGGCAATTGCACATACTCTTGCTAGTGAAGGAGCTAGAATTATATTTGGAACTTGGACTCCTATCATGAAAATTTTTCAAATGTCTTGGGATGGGGGAAAATTTGATGAGTCAAGAAGACTTCCTGATGGCTCTTTGATGCAGGTTGAAAAAGTTTATTCAATTGATGCTATGTATGATACACCTGATTCTGTGCCAGAGGATGTCAAAAACAATAAAAGGTACCTAGGATCTACTAATTACACCATTTCAGAAGTTGCAAGCAAAATTGAGGCCGATTACGGAAAAATTGACATCTTGGTTCACTCTCTTGCAAACGGTCCCGAAGTTAAAAAACCTCTTCTTGAAACATCTCGTGACGGCTACCTTAAAGCTATTAGCTCCTCTTCTTACTCATTTGTTAGCCTAGTTAAATACTTTGGACCACTCATTAATAAAGGTGGATCTATACTAAATCTCACCTATCTAGCCTCTAATAGAGTTGTCCCAGGGTATGGAGGTGGAATGAGTTCAGCAAAAGCAGCTTTAGAAAGCGATACAAAAACTCTTGCCTTTGAAGCAGGAAGAGCGTGGCAAATTAGAGTAAATTCAATATCTGCAGGCCCCCTTGCGAGTAGGGCTGCAAAAGCTATTGGGTTTATTGAAAAAATGATCAATTACTCTCATGTAAACGCCCCTCTACAAAAAAACATCGAAGCTGATGAAATAGGAAATGCCGCAGCGTTTCTTCTTTCTCCTAAAGCTTCCGCTATCACTGGGGTCGTTCTTTTTGTCGATAACGGTCTCCATGCAATGGCCACTTCTACAGACAGCCCAACCCTATCCTAATTCTTTAAAAAATTTCATTTTGGAAAAAAGATTGTGACAGATTTTGATCAGGCTTTCCCCGTATAGCAAGTCAAGCTTTTCTCAATAAGGAGATTAGAGGCGCTTTTCAGCCTCTTCAAGGGCGGAGATAATTCCTAATTCATAAGAGGAGTTTGCAATTATATCTGCATGAAGTTGAAGATCTTTTGATCCAGTTTTCATAGCAATACCGATGTCTGCACCTTGCAGGAGTGTAATATCGTTATTATCATCGCCTGCTGCGATAATCTTACAATTCCATTTATATTTTTTTTTGATTTTTTTTAAGACATTTCCTTTATCTACTTGACTATGAGTAAGAAGAAGAATAGAGAGGTTAGGATCTACTGTATCTGTAATTAATGAAGATGCAACTGATCTATCATCTAAAAGTCTTCCTCGAATTTTTTCTAAAGAGAAGTGTGGGCCTAAACATTTAATCAGTGGGAATTTAGTCTGTTTAATATCTAAAATGCTTTCTATCTCCACCCAATCGGCTGCTGAAATTTTTTTAAGTTTTTCTAAATATTCTAAATAAAATGGACTAAATCTAGATCTTCGATAGTAACAAAAATCGCCCATTTCTAATCCTGAATAGATCAAAAAATCTTCTTCATACTGGTGATAAATTCTATCTAACTGAGCAAGAACGGGTTTTTGCATAAACGTTTGGAATATGATCTCTTTTTCAGGCATCTTTAGAACTTCAGCGCCGTTTTGAACTGCTAAATAAAAAGGGAATGATATCTTCTCAACGCTCATCATAGCGAAAGAAAAAGTTCTTCCCGTCAAAAGAACTATCTCAAACCCTTTTTTATAAAGTCCTTCAAGGTAAATAACTACTTCATCAGGAATTATATGTCTCTCATCTGTAAGAGTTTTATCGATATCTGACGCAAAAACAACTTTAGCCATACCATTAGATCTAGACGATAATTGAAAAAAAAGCGATAAGATACTCATGAGATGGATCTTTATTCTTTTTCTTCCTTTTGCCATTTATGCAAATGAACCACAGCTTGAAGCTCCCACTTTAGGAGATAAAGTAGAGACTCCTGTCTCAGAAGAAGTTTCACAGCAAAAAGAGGATCTTCAAAATGAGCTCTCTCCAGATATCTACCGAAAACAGTTTTTTCGAACACTGATCCTAATTGTAATTATAGGTGGAGGCGCTTTAACACTTATTTGGCTTATGAGAAGATTTTCAAAAAGGGGAACTTTTCAGACAAACCAAAAGAAAAATATCAAAATTTTAGAGAGGCGGCAAATTAGCCCAAACACGTTTCTCTATCATATTCAAGTCGGCACAAAACAGTGTGTCATTTCCGAGTCAAAATGCGATGTAAGAGTCGTTGCAAATCTTGATTGGGACGAATCAGAAATCTCTAGTTAACACACCCTGGCAAAAGAGGGAAAATGCACCATCTTGAGCAAGGACATTGTTTAACCTTTTTATTTACAGAAACTTCATCAAAGTTATCACTCATTTTGAGCGTGGTCCATGAGCTATTATTAAACTTAGCTACCCAAGGCTGCATGCAAGGAGCTAAGTAAAGAACCATTTTAGTTTTTACGGCTGCCTTTCCTTGTTTTGCATCTTTTTCGATTTTTCTATGTTCGCTAAGTGTGACGCCGTGATTTAATTTAACTGCTAATAAACCTATTCTTTTTCTTGCTCTTAAAGGATCGAATAAAATGCCCCCAAGAGCTGCAAATAGTATCCCTGTGAGATAAAAAACAGCTCGAGCCATATTTGATAAAGTTTTCGACAAATTTGACGGAAGATCAGATATTTTTTTTCGGCAGATAATTGTTTGAAAAACTAGATGTATCAGTTCTGCTGTATAAAAAATTTCTCTAAGTGCAAGCTCTACTGGAACACCGATTGTCAAAATCCATGAACACTTAAACCCAATAATTGGCGCCTCATCAAACCACATCACCTCTTTTGTGACACGGTTATACCGTCCAAAAAGTTCTTTTTGGGGGTTATCCTTTTTTTGATACCTAATGTAGGTAAAATTTTTTAATTGATGAGCCTCTACAGCATTTATTTCGTCTTTGTTTAGCCATGGAGAAAAGAAAATTCGTGATAGCTTATCCATACTAATTTTTCTCCCGATCTAACGAAAACGCCATTTTCATACGAGTGTCTGCTTGGTAATTTTTTATCATATTATAATCCATTACTCCGAGCTGCCCTTTTTCAAAAGCTGCAGCAATTGCAAGCGGAATCCTTGATTCAGCTTCTACGAGTTTTGCTTTATGCTCTTGCTCTAAAGCTACAGCCATTGCTTTTCGCCCTTCAGCTTTTGCTTGAGCAACCTTCATATCAGCAAGGGCCTGTTCGGACTGTAAGCCAGCTCCCACATTCGATCCGACATTAATATCTGCTATATCAATTGATAAAATTTCAAATGCCGTTTGGGCATCCAAACCTTTTGCAAGCACTGCTTCTGAAATAGCTTGCGGGTTCATTAAAACATCGTAATGACTTTCGGCAGAACCGATTGCATTGACAATCCCTTCACCAACTCTTGCTATAATTGTCTCTTCTGTTGCACCACCGACAAGCTGGGCGATATTTGTTCGAACTGTTACTCTAGCTCTCACTAAAAGCTCGATTCCATTTTTAGCAACAGCGGAAATCATTGCCGAATTAGATGGGCAGTCAATTACTTTTGGATTCACTGACGTTTTCACCGCATCAAAAACATCTCTTCCCGCTAAATCAATTGCTGTAGCCCGTCGCCAGTCAAGTTTAATATTTGCTTTATCTGCTGCAATAACAGCTTTTACAACATCTGATACTCTACCACCTGCTAAATAATGCGTCTCTAAATCAGCGCTTGTTATTTCTTTTAATCCAGCTTTTCTAACTGTAATTAATGCATTTACCATTAATTTAGGCGGAACTTTTCTAAGGCTCATTCCAACAATGCTCATTAAAGAGACAGGAGCTCCTGAGACAAAGGCTTGAAACCATAACCCAACAAAATTTGCAGTAATTGCAAAACCAATAGACGCTATTACACCAACTAAGAGTATTCCTGCTACAAACATATCCATTTATCCCTCACAATGAGGTGGAATCCTTCTCCACCAATAACTGTTACTTTTACCCCTTTCTTTAGGTAGTCCCCCTCTGAAAGAGCTTGAAAATGCACCCCTTCTATCTCAATGACTCCAGAGGGCTTTAAATCTTTTATAACTTCTCCTACTTTTCCTAAACAATTTTCTTGAAAAGAGCACCCTTTGAAATTTTCTTGATCAGCTGCTAAACATATCTTTTTCTTTTTAAAGATGCCAAGCGCGAATCGAATCACTAGAATCATCGAAATAATTTCAAATTGGGCAAGTACAACTCCCCACTTCCAGCTCTGCATAAATGCATAACCTATAGAGCCTGTCATAAGAGCAAGCCCCAAAATAGCCATAAAAGCTGTGGGAAGCCAAAACTCTAAAAAAATAGCAAGTAGCGCTAAAAATCCTATAAGTAAAGAGATCGCCATAATTGCTTTAAATTGTAGCACTCTATTTTTTTTAAATCCACCTAAAATAATGTTTAAGAGATTGAAATTAAACAGAATTCCAGATAAATTGTTTGGTAGCTAAGAGGAGGGTCAACCTTATATGAGAGAGACAAATACAAATCTAGAATATATTCAACTCATTAACCAATATGGGGATTTTAATTCTCATAAATTAGATCATCTCCAGGAAAAAGAGGCAAGCATCCAAGACAGACTTGCTCTCTACAACTATTTTTTAGAAAGACTTCAAAAATTAGAGGAAGATGCTAAAGCAAATGAGCAAGACGAAGTAACTCTTGATGACGAATTCAAAGAGAACATCGCCCTTTTTTTAAAAGATCACGCCCCTCAAATTTTTGGCGATGGCCTTATTCCCGAACACAGAAACCCTTTTGATAAAGACCTTGATTATTCTAAAATTGGCGTAGACGAAATCACACCAATCAAAGGGAGAATTGCCTACCTTGCCTCTCAAGAAGACCACTCGATAGCCAAAATTTCTAGAGAGTATGGAAAAATAGCAAATGATGAGAGCATGCTTTCCATCATGGTCAGCCACCATAATGTTCGAGACCCCATGATAAGACGTTGTATCGATGGCCAAAGAACAGGTCACTAGGAATAGTTATGTCTCTTTCAAAAGAAGTTTTGCACTCACCTCTTCTCGAAGAAGTTTTAAAAAACTTCCAGGAAAATCTCGAGCCTCATGGCGGCTTAACACCATCCGAATTTGAAGAAGAAGACCTCACACTTCTTTATGAGCTCGGCTATAACCTCTATCAAGGAAATGAATTTGCAAAAGCTGCAACGATCTTCCAAAGACTTGTGATTTCTAAACCGTTTGAACCAAGGTATTGGCAAGCATTCGGCTCTTGTTTACACATGCAAAAAAAATACCAAGAGGCGCTCACTCCTTGGAGCATGTGGTGTTTAATTGACGAAGACAATCCCTACCCCCATTTTCACGCAGCAGAATCTTTATTTTCTTTAGGTGAGATCGAAGAGGGATTAAAGGCTCTAGAGGCTTCAAAAAACCGCGATCAAAAAAATGTTTTAGCTGATAAAATTGAAGGTCTTCGTCTTGCTTGGAGAAATTATGGAAAAAGTTAATTCTCTTTCGCCCTCCTCTTTAATGTTAGAGTTAGAACCTGTTTACCAAAATAGTATTTCCAAACCACTTCCTCCAACCTACTCCCTTTCTCCCTCCCTTTTTTTAGATAGCATTAACACATCCAAACCTGAAATTTGTCATCCTGATTCATTCAAAGTAAATCGAGTGCCGATATCACTTGCGATCTCTAAATTTTTAGATAGAATAGAGGCAATTCTTGCTTTATATTTTGAGATGCTTGAAAAAGAACTATCTCATTCTGAAAATCTTACCGCATCAAATTTAGAACAACAAATACATCTTCAGAAAGAATTAGATAAAGCCCAGGAAAAAAGTGATTGGTGGGATTTTTTGCGGAAAATTGCAGTCGGTTTTTTAAGTGCTGCATCAATTGTTATGGGTGCAGCTCTCCTTGTACCTGGCGCTTCTGTTTTAGCAGTTGTTGCAGGAACTTCCATGATATTATCAGGAGGCCTTTCTATACTAGGAAACGTTCTTTGTGACATGAAATCTCACCCCCAACTATCTACCGCTCTGATGGTTGCAGGAAGCGGCTTTGCAATTATTGGTGGGATATCAGGAGCTATTTTAGGAACTGCTCAAGTTTTACCATTTTTAGGAAAAGTTGCCATGGCTGGCCTTAGCGTCGTGACAAACGGTGCAACTATTGTAAAAGAGTCTTATGAGTTTGAGCTTTGTGATATGAGATCTCTTACACTAACAACACAAACGGCAAACGAAATTTCAAATGAAACCTATCGTAGGCTACAAGAAGATCTTGCTAAATTTGGCGAAAGTGTTACTCGATTGAAAGAAGAGTGTGTAGTTCACGCTATACAACACCAAGCAGCAACTAGTAAAATTACAGCAAATTCCGGTCCTTTGACCGCAGCATAAACATACTTGGAGGTATTAACTATGAGTATTCTTAACAGAATGTATGATATTAGATCACAGCATAAAGTTACTTTAGAGAGACAAAATGCATGCATGCGTTCACTTCGTGAAGGAAATATGGGAAGTTTAAAAGATGCACAAGACCTCTTAAACGAAAAACACCAGGAAAAAAAGATCGGACACATCATAGCAATCGTTGGAGCTCTGCTCTCAGTGATTGGAGCTGGCACTTTAAAAGCAGACGCAAATTACGCTATTTTATCAAGAGTTGGCGCAGTGGGTCCTGTTTTAGAAAGAACCTCAGGGTTTATGAATCAATTAAAAGATTCAGACATCTCTATGCTGCAAGGTCAACAAGAACAAATTCGCAAAGCTTTAGAAAACACAGAAAGCGATAATCGAGAACTTATTCAACTTCTTCAAGAAGCAGACAGAATACTCGATGAAATCATTGCAGAAGCAAGAAGAAGCAGATCGGCTGCTTTTGACAAAGCGTAAAAATTCGGGGTCAATACTCTGGCCCCGATTCTATTATCCTTGCGTAATTTATAAAAAATTCTTACTATCCGAAAAAGGGAGACTCTTTTCGGGGTATGCAAACGGTTGTAAGTCAATTTAAATTTCTGATTTCAGTTGGTGAATACGTCTCATTTGTAGCAACTTCTTTTGCAACAATTTTTCGAAGACTTCCGAGATGGAGCTTGCTTAGAGAGCAACTTTATTCAATCGGTGTTCTCTCTCTTTCTGTTGTCTCTTTAACAGGTTTTAGCACAGGGTTAGTTCTTGCAACACAGTCTTACTATCAACTCTATAACAAAGGACTTGTTGGCGTAACGGGGCTTATGGTTGCAAAAGCGATGCTAACGGAACTAGGTCCTGTCCTTACAGCTTTTATGTTTGTCGGCAGAATCGGAGCATCTATTACTGCAGAGCTTGCAACGATGAAAGTAACAGAGCAAGTTGATGCTATGATCTCTATGGCTGTAGACCCACAAAGATACCTTGTGTCTCCAAGACTAATTAGCGGCCTTATTATGCTTCCACTTTTAACAGTATATAGCGTAGTTTTAGGTGTTTTTGGCGGGTACCTCATTGCTGTGCAATTTTTTGGTTTAGCTCCAACAACATTTTGGGATCCAATCCCGATCTATGTAGAACCGTTTGATTTTTGGATAGGGTTTATTAAATCACTTGTATTTGCCCTCCTCTCTGTAACTATTTGTTGTTTTAAAGGAATGACAACAACTGGCGGAGCAAAAGATGTGGGTGAATCTACAACAAAAGCAGTTGTTCTATGCTATGTCATGATACTTATTTTAAACTTCTTCCTCACTCTCTCTTTAAACGTAATGAGAAGTGAAATCATTAGGTGGTTTCAATGATAAGGATGAAAAATGTACATAAGTCGTTTAATGGGAATAAAGTTCTTAGAGGACTCAATTTAGAAATAGAAGATGGTGAGATTTTTGTCCTTGTTGGAAAATCAGGTTCTGGAAAAAGCGTTATTTTGAAACATCTTATGGGACTTATGAAACCGGAAGAGGGTGAAGTTATTATAGATAACGATGATATGACAAAACTTTTCGGATACAAGCTTTATGAAAAACTTATGGATGTCGGCATGATTTTTCAAATGGGCGCTTTATTTGACTCAATGACTGTAGCTCAAAATGTTGGGTTTTATTTGAAAGAACACGGAATCAGGGGTGGAAAGAAAATTGTTAAGTCAGATATTAAAAAGTATGTGAGTGAATCTTTGGAAAAAGTTGGATTAAAAGGAATTGAAGAACTCTACCCAGGAAGTCTATCTGGTGGTATGAGGAAAAGAGCTTCAATTGCAAGATGCGTTGTTTATAAACCTAAATATCTATTTTATGATGAACCCACAACAGGTCTTGATCCAGTCACTTCACAAACAATTGCGAAATTAATTGTAGCTCAGCAAAATGAACTGCAAGGAACGACTTTAGTTGTCTCTCATGATATTGTAACAACTTTAGCAATTGCAGACAGAATCGCTTTAATCGAAGAGGGAAAAATTGAAATTGTTGCCCCTCCGAAAGAATTTATGAAACATAAACACCCCACCATCACTGTTTTTAATGAAATGATTGGCGGAGACTTAAGCTTAATCGGGAAACAAAGAAATGGCTAATCAATTAAAAAACATGCTGATCGGTCTTTTTGTGATCATTGCAGCGTTTTTGATTATCGGAATTATACTCTTTATTAAACCAAGTGTGGGTGATGGAAAACAAGTAATCAAAGTTCGATTCAGCAACATTAATGGAATAAATATAGGAACGCCAGTTACTTATGCTGGAAAAACAATTGGGGAGGTTGCAGATATTGCGCAAGTCACTTCCGCAAGGGAGCAAGCAGTAAACCAATTCGGCCAAGTCTATCCTTATCTTTTAACTCTGCATGTAGATTCAAATTACACTATTTTTACAACAGATGAAATCACTGTTCAAACACAAGGTCTTCTTGGAGAAAAATATGTTGCTATAATACCGAAGCATTTAAAGGTCGGACAAGTAACTCACATCATTACTTCTAAAGACCTTATATACGCAGATGCGAATGACTTATTAGAAAGTGCCATGAATGAGATCTCTTTGCTTTCTCAAAAAATTGAAGAGGCTTTAAATGTTGTAATTGCATGGGTACATAAATATGGTGATACCCTAGGATCTGCTATTCACTCCCTTGATGTCACAATTTCAGAAGCTGGAAAAACGTTAAAAGATTTTAATGAATTAGACATCATCCACGATGTAAAAAATGCTACAAAAAATTTTGCAAACACCTTTTCTCAAATCGATGAAAGCTTAACAGAGCTTAAAAATAAGGCGTTTTTTGGAAACATGGCAAATATTGTAGCTAACACATCATCGATAACAACAGATATAAAAAATGGAAAAGGAACTCTTGGAAAAATCATTACAGACGATGGTCTCTATCTACAAGTTAACGCTCTTATGACAAAAGCTAATACACTTATAACAGATATTAACCAGTATGGCCTTCTATTCCATTACAATCACGAATGGCAAAGAGGTAGAGTTAAACTTATGCGCGAGTCTAACCAAATCAAAGATGCTAAAGCATTCCAATTTTATATGGATACGCAAATTAATCAAATTAATACAACTTTGGAGCGAATGTCTCTTCTAACAAATAGACTCTCTACCGAACAACTTGCTGATAATCCTCGATTTAAAAAGAAATTTGCTGAACTCATGAATCAATTAAATGGGATACAAGAGAATATAAAACTTTATAATCAAGAGCTTTTTGATATTCAATCAAAGGATAGTTGTGAATAAAATTCCTCTGATAGAAAAAGGGTTTTTACTTGTTGCAACACCAAATATGACAGATCCTCTTTATAAGCAAAGTGTTGTGCTAATTTGCGAATATACAAGTTACGGATCATTTGGACTTATTTTGAATAAACCCTATGAGCTCTCCTCTCAAGAGAGTCCAAGTGAAATTAACGAAATCACCCTTATGAAAGACTCTCTTCGGATAGGGGGCGCAATGCAACAAAATCAATTAATGCTTCTGCATGCTTCAACAAAACATCGGGACCAAACACTCAGAGTAACAGAGGGCGTCTATTTAGGAGGTGATTTCCCCTTTCTCCAAGAGCTTATAAAAGATGAACCCGATTCAGGTCTTTTAATTTGTTTTGGCTATACGGGATGGACAGCTGGAGAGCTAGAAAATCAGTTTAAAGAAGGACTTTGGTATCTTTATCCCGCGACAAAAAACCTAATTTTTGATGTGCCACCTGAAAAATTATGGAAAGAGACTCTTTCAACAATGGGCGGAAAATACAAAAATATCTCTCTCATTCCAAGTGACTTAAATTTAAATTAACAAATTCTTTACAACAACCTTTTTTGATATTAGAATTAAATCTTTTTTAATAAAAATTTAAAGGGTATTTATGACAACTGCATTAACAGGTAATAGCGAAGCTGCAAATTTATATGAACTTGGTGCTTTTTCTAGAGTTGAAACAGATGGAACTCTCGGAGCTGGTGGGCCTCTAACAGCTTCACTTAAAACATCTAGGGCTCTTTTTCTATATAGACAGGCAGAAAAATTAAAAACTACAGCAAGCCATGCGATGCAGCTTGTTATACATGCAAGATTGCTGTCTTTAGCCTCCTACTCTGCACAAGTAATTTATGTTCAAGAAATTCGAAACGAATTAGTTGATGCTGTTACTGCTTTAGCCGAAGAGATCGAGTTGTTGGTTAGAGAAAATGTAGATTTAGAAGCTACCACACTCACAGAAAGAAAGCATGATGTGACAAGGGAAGTCTCCTATCTTTGTACAGTTATTGATGTGAATGAAGGAGAGGCTATAACTAAATTTCAAACAGCTACTACTTGGTTTTGTCCAACTATTTCAAAAGTTGAAATTCCTTCTTCGGATAAAAAAGATCCGCTAGGATGTGAACTTAGTTCAAGAATTGGAAATCTTAGAATGGTATGGGGCCTTACAAACGGCGATTTAGACTCACTACCACCTCATAGTCTACAACCTTTTTCAATCTCAAAAAAAATAGTTGAAATGCCAAGAGAGGAAAAAACAAAACAACTTTTAGAAAAATATAGAGCTGTAAAATTGTATTGGAATACGTTCTCGCCAGTATTTAGAGACGGTCTTGACTCTCTTTTAGAAGATAGAGCTGATCTAACCTTTTCAATAAAAACAAAAACAATTGCAACAGAGCCTGATAAATATCTCTTACGCATCGAGAAATACGAAAAAAGCTGCCGCATTTTAGAAGATTATAAAAACAGCGTTTTAGAGATTGTCAAAGAGTTTCTAGCAGTAAAACTTGGTGAAATTCCAATCTCTACATCAGAAAAAAAAGAAGATGAGGACAACGAGGCCGAACTTACGAGAATAGAAACCCCCTATAGACACCTTTGTTTGATTTATACGAAAATGCAAACTCATGCTTATATTTATAAAGAAAGACTCGATCGTTTGAAAGAGGGATTAGGATTACCTTTATAATCTTTTAAAGAGCATATCATAAAAAACATGAATGTGTTATAAAAAATTCCTCTAATTTATATACTAATTAGAGTAGAGTTTGCGGGAGGAACCGCTTTGCTAAAATTGCCCTCTAAGTGATTTTGGTAGCTTTAGTACTCCCGCCCCTTAACTCTCTACTATCTCAAAGCTCTTCAATTCTTTTAAGATTTTTGATCTATTTTGCTCTAGCTCGCCACTTAAGACAGACAGCATGCTAATCCCACGACTAAGAGTTCTTAGATCGACTGTTCGCTCTCGCAGTAAAAAAGCTCTTAAGAAAATTGTATTTAAAAAGACCTCCTTCTCCTCTTCTTTCCAATCAGCACCAACCGAAATAAGCTTTATAAATGCGTAAAAAGTTGCTAAAGAGACAGCTGATCCATCTACACTATCTTTTGCAACAAACATGACATAATCGGCCTCTGAAATTTTTATAGAATTAATAATCAATAAATTATAAATAATCTCAATAAAGTCTAGCCGATTTTTTCGAGAAAGCTCATTTTTTCCTGCAAAAAATCTTTCATGAACCCATTCAATACTCTGTTGTATGAATTCAAAAAAACCCTCTTTTTTATACTCTACAGGGAAATAAAAGCCACAACTCTCGCCACTTTTTATCTGCTCTATTAAAATTTTTTTAAATTCTTTAGCGTTTGAATTTTTTAAGTATTCATCAGACTGAGCGTAGTACTCTGTCTCTTTTGGAAGAGTAATAACATCTACTACATTTGCTACCTCTGCTTTTTTTTGAAACTCTTCTAAAGCATGACATCTTGCATACTCTTTCCAAGAGGTCCTATCTTCGACATTCACAAGCAAAAACTTCTTTTTTTTCTCTTTTGCATAACGAAGACACCCTTTAAACTCTCCAATAATTGTTGCTTTATCTATTTGTTTTTGATGCAAAGGGGCGCCAGACAAAATTAGACCAACTTCTTTTTTTCCTATCTCCAAAGAGGAGACAAAAGTGGGAAGATCGTCTTGCATGTAAGGATCAAATCCAGTAATTTCGTTACCATGCAAAATATCTAATACTTTAAATAGAGGGCCACTTGGAAATTTCTTTAGCTCTATATGAAGAGATTCGTGGTCATCTAGCACCTGATTCCACAAAGAAAGCGAGGAAAAAACTCCTTTTTTTCTCTCTCTTCCAATTACCCTTGTTAATAGAGAAAAAGAGTCGCTGTAGTCTGGTTTTCTCATATAAAGATGAAAACAGAGTTTATGGACTATATGTAATAACTCTTTAAAAAATGGATCTGTCTCACCTGTTAAGCTCTCTATTAATTGCTCGTATTCAATACTGTCTAAAACAGCTCGAAGGTAGGATCTAAAATCATGAAAATAAGAAATTGCTCCCTTTCCAACCTTATGTATCAAAAGATTATGAGAGTTTGCTGCAAGAAGCAGAGCCATAATAGATCTATAAAAAATCTGAACAAAATAGTTATCTCGAAATTTACCAGCTTTTTTGATCCATTTATCAAGGTCGACTTTGATTTCCCTTTTTAGAAAAAGAGCCTCTTCATGAGCCATTTTATCTTGTAAGATTTTTACTCTAAGAAATGGATCGTCACCAGAAAGAGATCCTATAATCATATCAAAGTCTGCAACAAGTCTTATATGACGAATTAAATTTTTGTTATAAAACTTTGTTCCATCCTCTTTTAAAATATAAAACAGTTCGTAGTCTCGATCTTTTGTGACTGCTTCAAGATCTTTTAAACCCCGTCTTTTAATATCTGCGACATCTTCTTCCTGAGACCACTCCTCCTCCCACTCTTCTTCAGATTGGATAACCTCTTCAAATCGCTTTAATATCTTATGTTCATAAAAATCAATAAGATCACGATACTCTTTCGACTCTGTAACACCTTTTTTATCTTTAAAAAGCTTAACACATTGATCAACTTTACTTGCAGCTTCTGTTGCAAGAGCAACAATAGACTTAACTCCCTTTTGCACCTCTCTATCTTTTAATTGGGAGCCTTCCTTTTTATAGACATATTTAAGATAGTTATGAACGACACGAAATGTATCTTTAACAGATTTAACTGTTTTCTCTTCATTTTTTAGATCAAGCCAATGACTTGTTTCAAGATGGAGGACGGTTTCTGCCTCACCCTTATTAACATGTAGTTCATCTAAGTCTAGTTCAGCCATACTAGACAGATTATCAACAGCTTCTAAAATACTAGAGCTTTCTATAAAATCATCTTTTTTCATAACGCCTCAAATACCTACCTTCAGTATTAAAAGGCGCCTGGCTTATTAATCAATTATGTTTATTTCTAAAAAAGATTATTTAAACATAAACAATTGATTAGAAGGCTATTAAAAAACTATGACCCTACAAATATTGTGTTTTTTTGCTCACCAAAAGGCTCAGGAGATGGTTTTTTACGCGGATCTATAAGAATCAACTTAAACTCGTGGACTCCTGGCGTCAAATTTCTTACTTTATAAGGGGCCCACTCGTAGAGAACCTCTTCTAAATTTCCATCTATATATAGTTCCACTGTATACGCATCTGTTCCTATATCGGCATTGAAAACATAGTAATCGAGCATAATTGGCTGATCTTTTTGAAAATTGCCGTAGGGCTCATTGAATAAAATATAGGGTGATTTAACAGCTTCTTCAATTGTTTTATCATCTCCTGTTTTTTTCAAAAAATCAGCAATAACTGTTTTATTCGCTCTTGAATTTTTTATTGCTTCTCCATACCCGTTAACTAATATGGCGGTTATTGCAACAGGTCCAGCATCCAATCCTTCTAAATCTTTTCGCTGAAAATATTTTCTAAATCTATCTTTGAAATAGGTTTTATCTTCTATAAATGAGGTCGCATCATCTTTAGAAAGATAAAATCTTTTTTGATACTGATTTTTCCCTAAGACCCAGATCAAAATAGCAGAGCCGTTTCCACTCTCTCTCATATCTTTTAACCATTCTGGTCTATTTGCGAGACTAACACCTACAGGAAATTCAGAAACTTGTAAAACGAGTGGAAATTTTTCACCAAGGACTCCCCCTTCAACCATCATTCTTTTAATAATTGCGTTTTCGTTATAGTAGGCAGGACTCATTTTTAAAACTTCAATTTTTCGATCAGCTAAAAGTCCCGTCGCAAAAAAGCATGCGCACATAAAAAAACGAATCATTCCAATCTCCTTTTTCCTCCTTATAAGAGCGATAACAACTAATGTCAAGCTCAATAGTTAGCAAAATTGGTGTCAGGCATGACATCCGGATAGTATAATTATTTAAAAAGTCTCATCTCTCATATAGTCGATTATATAGCACTGAAAAATTTTAATCATTTTTTGTAGGAGGTGCGCCGGCGCCTGCAAGTAAGCCTCCGTCGATTGTTAGTTCAATTCCTGTAATGTATTTTGACTCATCTGATGCTAAAAATAGAGCTGCATTTGCGACATCATCTGGCATACCCATTGTTTGCATGGGTATATCTTTTGCAATTTGAGCAATTCTAAAAGAGCGGTCAGGTCCATTTCCTAACATTGGCTCCCACATAGGAGTTAGAATGGCTGCTGGATGGATCGAATTACATCTAATCTTATAGCCTTGAGTACAACAATAGAGTGCAACACTTTTTGTATGATTTCTAATTGCAGCTTTGCTTGAAGCGTAAGCTGCAGCTCCAGGAATTCCGACTAAGCCTGATCTTGATGAAATGTTGATAATAGAAGAGCCAGGATTATTTTTCATTGTTTGGATTGCATGCTTACAACCAAGGAAGACGCCATCAGAATTAACAGCATGCACCTCTCTCCAACTTTCTAAACTAGCATTTTCAGGATCTTGTGGCCCAAATCCCTCCTGAAACCCAGTCACTCCCGCATTATTTACAAGAATGTCTAATTTAGAAAATTTTTCTAAAATCAGGGCGATTGCATTTAACCAATCTTTTTCCTGTCTCACATCCAAATGTAAATAAATGGCAGAAGCGCCAATTTTTGTTGCAACACAGCCTCCCAATTCATCATTGATATCAGAAACAATAACTATCGCCCCCTCTCTTGCGAAAATGGTAGCTATTTCCTCTCCAATACCCTGTGCAGATCCAGTAATAAGAGCTATTTTTCCATCTAATCTTTTCTTTAACATAGAGACCCTCTAGTACCTAGTAACTAGAAATTATAGCAATTTACTAAATTGAGAAGCCAGACCAAAACTATCTTTGCAAAAAGTTTACATTTTTTTACAAACCTGTTAATCTGTCTCATCCAATGAGAAATGGTTTTATTTTAACTCTCCTTTACCTCTGCATCCTTTTTGGGTGCCAAAAAAAACCACCCCCTATGCAAACAAAACAAGTGTTTAGACTCTCTTTTCCCTCTGATGCTAGTACATTAGACCCTAGAAAAAATTCAGACTATATAAATTCAACTGCTCATTTTATGCTTTTTGAAGGTCTGACAAGAATGACTCCCTCCTCAACTCATGAGCTCGCAATAGCTGACTCGATCGAAATTTCTCCTGATCAAAAGACTTATACTTTTTCTTTGAAAGAGACATTTTGGTCAGATGGCACACCTTTAACAGCAGATGATTTTGTTTATGCTTGGCAAACTGTTTTAGATCCCGATTTTCCAGCTCCTAATGCGCATCTATTTTACCCGATTAAAAATAGCGAAAAAGTAAAAAAGGGGCTTGTTGAAAAATCTGCTCTTGGGATCGAGAAAATCGATACTATGACTTTTGCAGTTACTTTGGAAAATCAAACTCCTTATTTCCTAGAACTCATTTCCTTTTGCCCCTTTTTTCCAATACCTAGCCACATTGCTAAAAATCACCCTGATTGGGCAGACAATCTATCATCTTTATTTGTTACAAACGGCCCTTTTGCTCTAAATAAATGGGATTTCTCAAGAAGCTATGAATTTATTAAAAATGAGCGATATTGGAATAAAGAGGCTCTAACTCTTGATAAAATCGAGGTTTTAATTATTGATAATGAGTTAACAGCTCTCAATCTTTTTGAAAATCACGAAATTGATTTTTATGGCGCCTACAGCTCAATTCCGTCCGACTCGATCCCCAAATTACAAAAAGAAAAGAAAATTCAAAAAAGCCCTGTTGGAGCGACAACCTTTCTCTCCTTTAATCTGTCAGACCCTATTTTTCAAAATAAAATGATGCGAAAAGCTCTTTCTTTGGCAATTAATAGAGCAATGCTTGTTGAAAATATTACCCAATGCGATGAGATTGTAGCTTCTGGAACAATTCCCCCATTATTAAAGCTTTCAAGAGAAAAAAACTTTTTTAAAGATCATGACACAGATTTAGCAAAAGCTCACTTAGAGATTGGGCTTAAGGAACTCGGGTTAGAAAAAAAAGACCTTCCTGAACTAATTCTTTCATTTCCAAGTAACATTAACAATAAAAGAGTTGCCCAAGCGATACAAGAAGAGTGGCGCACTTCTTTAGGCATTCAAACAAGATTAGAGGAATCGGAATTTAAAATTCATCGGACAAAGCTTTTTCAAAAAGCCTACCAAATTGCACTATCGGCCTGGTTTGTGCAGTACAATGATCAAATGAATATTTTGGACCGATTTAAATTAAAAACTAATGATTTTAATTATCCAGGCTTTGAAAACAAACTCTATATAAGACTTTTAGATGAATCTGCCCTTGCAACATCTACTGAAGAGCGTTTTAAAATTCTTGAAGAGGCTGAAGAAATTCTTTCAGAAGAGACTCCTCTGACCCCCCTCTACCACTTAAATTGTATTTATTTATTAAATGAGCGTGTAACCGGCCTTTTTGTCTCTCCGATAGGTTCTCTCCATTTTAACCAAATTGTGATTAACTAAAGCTTATGCGATATCTATTCCTCATCTTTATCCTTCTTCTCTCCTGCGGAAAAGCAAAAAAGGAAGTTGAAAAAACAACTCTCAATCTAAATATTTCACAAGACATCGTAACACTCGATCCAAGAAAAGGGGGTGATTTCACCTCTTCAACAATTCAGTTTCTTTTGTTTGAGGGGCTTACAAAAATGACTCCCTATTCAGTTGTTTCACTTGGACTTGCTGAATCTATTGATGTTTCTGAAGACCTCATGGTTTACACGTTTCATCTCAAAGATGCCAAGTGGTCTAACGGAGCGTCCATCACTGCTTTTGACTTTGCAGAAACATGGAAAGATATGCTAGCTCCTAATTTTCCATGCCCTAACGCACATCTTTTGTATCCTATAAAAAATGCGGAAAATGCAAAAAGAGGAGTTGTCTCAAGTAGGCAAATTGGTATTCGAGCAATAGATCATAAAACTCTTGAAGTAAGACTTGAACACCCCACTCCTTTTTTTCTAGAGATGGTTTCGTTTTGCGTCTTTTTTCCTATCCACCAAAATACAGCTCTGCGGAATTCGAGATGGTCAGATGTGAATAACTCCGATTTTGTTTGTAACGGTCCATACAAACTAAGTAAGTACAAGCAGGGTCATGAAATTATTTTAGAAAAAAATGAACATTATTGGGATAGTGCAAACGTCTCTTTAGACCAAATCAAAATCAGCATTATAGACAATGAAATGACTGCTATGAAGCTCTATGAGATGGATGAGCTCGATATATTAGGACTTCCCTTTACAGGAATTCCATCAGACTATGTCCCAAACCTTATGGATAAAGGACTTATTAAAACAACCTCTCTGCCGGCATCGACGATTTGCTGCTTTAACATGGAGGCATTTCCTTTTTCTAACACAAATATCCGAAAAGCTTTTTCTTACGCTATAAATAGACAAGAGATTGTTAATAATCTTGTCAGTATGGACAACGAAATTGGAATCAACCTTCTGCCTGAATCTCTTCTACCAAATCAGCCAGGACCGTTTTTTCAAGATGGAGATGGAGATCTTGCAAAAATTTATTTTCAAAAAGGGCTTAAAGAACTCGGTATTACAGAAGAAGAGCTTGGTGAAATCACATTGCTTCACGCATCAACAGGATCGTTTCCAAAGATTGCAGTAGCTTTACAAGAGCAGTGGCGAAAAGCACTTGGTATTCAAGTAAACCTTACTGCAAACGAATACACAGTCTTTTTAGACAAACTCACAAAAAGAAATTATCAAATAGCTGAGTGCGTCTGGATCGCCCAATATCACGATCCGATGAACTTTTTTGAAAGATTTAAGCAAAAAAAAAATCCGAAAAATTACCCAGGATATGAAAATCCTCGCTACATTGAAATATTAGAGAAATCTCTTTTAGAACCGAATAAAAGCAAGAGGTTTGATTTGCTAAGAGATGCCGAGGAATTATTAAATCAAGATATGCCACTTACTGCTTTATTTCATTGGAAAAATGGCTATTTACAAAAACCTTATATTAAAAACCTACTTATCAATCCATCAGGCACTTTTCATCTACAACAAATTTCATTTTTACAAGGCATAAAAGAAGACTCATAAAATCTTTATCTTTTACAAATAAAATCTTATTTCTATACTAAGGTGGTTGTAAAGGTGGTCTTTCTTTAAATGAAACTCATGAATACCTACTTTCCCTCTCTATCTGAGTCTGAAAAGCAAGACCCTTCAGAAAAAGTTTTAAAAAAACTATTAAAAATTGAACCTCTTTTTGACTATCCAGACGATGTAAAAGAGAGCTTTGAAATTTATCTCAATTCACTGCAAAGCCTCATTTCAAGAATCTTACCTAAGGAAATTACAGATTTCGGAGAGACTATCTCTTCCATTTACAATGAGAGTGCAATCGAGGAATTTTACGGACGTATCAATCAGTTAATTCCTACAGTTTCATGGACAAATGGTGGGAGCGAAGCACCCTACATAGTTTCAATAGCAACTCTTTGCCAGTCTGAGTATACCCATGGTGTAGGAAGGTTTTTAGGCGACATTTATAGCAGGTGGTTAATTCCAGGAAAGCAGCTCCAACTCGTCTACGTTCACTCGATGGCATTTAAATTTAGCCTAAACCGCTCTTTTGGGTTTTTTATACATGAACTTTTTATTAAAATTGACACTAAAAAAGATTTAACTCTTGCATTAGAACATCTTCCATCACTTGTTAAAGAGGTTGCTTTAAATATTTCAGCCGTGCAACACGCAAGAAAAGTAATTTCATTAAAGCCGTTAACAATCGACCAAAAACGAATCATTATTCAGGAAAATATTTCGTGTCTTTTAAATAGACCAGGAAGAGAGTCCTCTTTTAGCATCTTTGATCAGATGCAACACTTTTTAATTAAAGTCTCAGCAGATGAAAAAGTGACACAAATTAAAGAGCAAATTTCACCTCTTCTAGAGTTTCGCCCGCAAATTTTCGATAGAGACATTTTTCATGACCTTCAGGCATTTGTATTTCTCTTTAAAGATGCCTTTGTTGCAAATAGGCATTTGACACATTTATCAAGAATAATTTCCTACACTTATTTATTCCGTAAATTATTAACTCACTCAGCTCTTGATCACCCAAATCAGAGACATCTTCATATAAAACTACTCCATACGCAGATGGAAATTGAGGGTCATAAGAAAAAAGTTATTGGTATTCTTGTGGGAATCAATATATTGCGAGAAAATGAATTAATTGGCGAAAAACACCTTTTTAAAGCAATCCAAACCATTCTATCTGGTGTTCAAAAAATCTCAGACTCATTAATTACTGATAGAAAACTTGGCTGCAGCGTTAAAACTCTCTACCTTGAAATTTATAAAAAAGAGGGAGATTTTTCATTAGAGGAGCTCAAAAGTTTAAAGAAAAGATTGCCTCGAGAGATCAAGTCGAGAATCGAAAGCGTGATTAATCCTATATTCATGCCTAAAAATGAAGAAGAGGTGATGCGCAACATTTTAGTCTTAAGCAATCAGCTAAAATCTACAAATGATATCCCCCACGTAATTATCTCATTTCATAAACAAAGCGAAGCAAATATTTCATTTTCCGTTGTTTTGCTTAGAGTTTTAAAGCCTTACGATTTAAGTTTGGACAAGATTTTCCAAAAACTTAATTCTGAAGCAACCTTCTCTGATCATGAAATTAAAACAGTCGGTTTAATTCGAAAAAAATACCCGAAAGAGGCAAATATTTTTGAGATCCATCTAGATAAAAAACAGTTTCTTCGTAAAGATTTCTCCGTTGATCTAAGCCATGCAAGAAGATTTGTCTATAACACAATTTGTGATATGTTAGGAGAAGTTAGAGACTACAATGGCGGGATGATTTCAAAGCAGAACGAAGTTTTAAATGAGTTAAAAAAACTTCTCTTTCAAATCAACATTCGCAATGATTTTGTTTTAGAAAACTTTTTTTATTCCCTAACTCCGAATTACATGCAAAGTATTGCAAAGCCCCACATCTTGAAAAAATTATTTCTTTTACTTTTAGAAGCTCTTGAGCACGACTATGCAAACCAATTCTACTTTTTAAAAACACAAATAGTAGAAGATCACTTTCTTCTTACAGTGGGGGCAATCAATCCCACATTAAAAGACTTTATTGAAGAGAGACTTGAATTTGTTGATTTAGAATCGGCGATGCTTACATCTTCGTTTGTTAATATCTATGATATTAGCTGCCTCTCTTTTATGCTAAAATTTACAGATTCAGATCAACACCAACTTTTTCTTCAATCTGTAATTGAAACAATCAAGATTTGGAAAGAGACAATGCAAAAAACAATCCCATCATCATTTTTCCGAGAACCAGTTTAAATAACTATCCCACAATTTAGGATTTTTCTCTCTTACCTCTCTAGCGCTTGCTCTCAATTCAGAAATTTTCGATGGATCATCTATTTCTATTGGCTCTTTTAGCACCGAATTAATTCTCACATAATTCTCTTTAAGAATTTGCCTTAAAGGGTAGTCTGGCACTAATGCACCGATTTCAGTAATTAGAGAAAAAAGTGGATGGTACGCTTTTTCCTTATACTCTGAAACCCACTGATCAAGACCCCAATTAATCTCCTCTTTAACTCCTATCGGACAAATTCCCGTCCCTATTGAGAGAATTTTAATTTCTGAAATATGTTTATTTCCCCCAAGAGGATCTAATACTCTAGAAAAGGCAAGCAGACTTGGATTCAGAGCGTAAAGCCCGCCGTCAACATAGTTTTGATACGATGGAAAGTAAACAGGTGCTGCTGCACTTCTTAATGCCACATCAACAAGATTCCAATCTTTAGCTTTTTTGACATTAAAATTATCAAACACCTCAACACCCCACCTACCTTCAATAGAATCACTTAAAACACAGGCTGGAATAACTACATGTTTTTTAAGCTCTGCAAGAGTAGTTTTTTCTGAAAGTGTTGCTCTCAGCATAGTTTGTAAAAACTGGTTACTATACTTAGCCTCATTTTTGATATGCTTTCTTTTTTTAGGGAAAATTTTTCTCCCAAAAATAGTATAAAAATGGATGAGATCTCGTGGCTGAAACCCACTAAGCAAAGCAGCTGAAATAATTGCACCAGTCGATGTACCAGAATAACAGTCAAATCCTAAAAGGACATCTTTTCCTAGATCATCTTGGAGCATTTTAAGAATTTCAAGAGAAAAAACCCCTCGAATTCCGCCACCATCTAAAGCAAGTATTTTGTAGCTCATATCTCTATACTAATTTTATTTCTAAAAATGTCTATAAAAACTAACATAGTCTATATGTTTACAACACTTCTTTTAGACTTAAGACAATTTGTAATAGAGCGCGATTGGATGCAATACCACTCCCCTCAAAACATGGCAACAACCCTTCTTGTTGAAGGAACAGAACTCTTAGAACATTTTTTATCAGGGGCAAAAACAGATCAAACAGAGTTAAGACACGAAATCGGCGACTTTTTACACTGCATCTTACTAACAATGGATGCATTAAATATTACACCCCCATCTACTTTAAAACTGTACGATTCTCTTAACAAAAACATTCCAATCGAGCTCTCAAAAAAATTACGTGCTTTTATGCATCATTTTTTATGGCTAAGACCTAATCAATCTTATTCAGGCCTTTTGGAAGAGATTGAGACTTGCTTAAACGATTTGTTAATTATACACTTCGAACTTTGTAAGCAATTAAAAATTGACCCTTTTTTAGCGACATACGAAAAATTAGAGCTCAATCGAAAAAAATACCCCATTCATCTTATGCTAGGCTCAGTTGAAAACTATTTTGAAAGAAAAAAACATCTAAAACAAACAGAAATTTTATGAAAAACATCTTCTCATATTTTCTTTTAGGAACCATTATGCCCATTTTTGCAACGCCGTATGGAAGTTTTTCATCTCCAATTTCTGCTGAATTAGTTGCTAAGGGCTCAGTTGCAATTAGACAAATACTTATAGATGAAGATCATCTTTTTTGGATTGAAGGAAGACCTGAAGAAAATGGCAGAGCGGTAGCTGTTTGCTATGAATCAAAAAAAGACATTCTTCCATCTCCTTATTACATAAGAACAACAGTTCATGAATATGGGGGGAAATGCAGCGAAATTTTTGATGGGATTATTTATTTCTCTAATTTTACCGATCAAAATCTTTATAAATTACTCCCTGACAAAACTGTTGTTAAAATAACAAACACAACTGTTTTTAGATTCGCAGATTTTTCTATACACCCTAATGGAAAGTGGCTCTACTGTGTTTTAGAGGATCATACAGAAAAAGATCGTATCGAAAACTGTATTGGCAGGGTTGATCTCGAGACCGGAGAGGTTGAAAAAATAGCAAAAGGACACGACTTCTATGCAGCTCCTAGATTAAGCCCTGATGGCAAAAAAATTGCCTTCATTTTTTGGGACCACCCAAACATGGCTTGGGATGCAACAGAACTTTGGATCGCAGACTTAGGAACAACGGGCTATATTGAATCTGAAAAAAAAATTGCAGGGTCTAAAGATGAATCAGTTGTAGAACCTTCATTTTCTCCTGAAGGGCTCTTATACTTTATTTCTGATAGATCGGGTTATTGGAACCTATACAATGAAGAAAATGAGGCTATTTATGAAATGAACGCCGAATTTTCTAATCCTATTTGGCTTCTTGGAAATAAAAGTTATACCTTTGTTAAAGTAGAAAATAAAACCAAAATAGCTGCAATCATCACAGAAAAAGCTATTGATTCGCTAGCTCTCATTGATATAGAAAAGCACACGTTGAAAAAAATTCCCCTTGAGTTCAATACAATTTCTGATATCTCGACGTGGAAAGAAAATATTGTGATTATTGCTAAATCTCCAACGAAGTTACAACACATCATTCAAGTAGACCCTATTTCAGAAAAAATCAGTATCTTAAAAGCTCCTAAAGAGCTTGAAATCGACTCCTCCTATTTTTCTACCCCTGAAATTATTGAGTTCCCCTCTTTAAATGATAAAACAGCATTTGCTTTTTTTTATCCGCCCAAAAATCCAAAAGTGCGTGCTAAAAACAGTGAAAAGCCCCCTTTAATAGTCTTTACACACGGTGGCCCTACATCAAATGTAAATTCTTCTTTAAAGCTTGCTATCCAATTTTGGACCTCAAGAGGTTTTGCCGTCTGCGATGTAAATTATAGTGGCAGCTCAGGATTTGGTAGAGAGTATCGCGACCGATTAAAAGGAAATTGGGGTGTTGTTGATGTTTTTGATGTTTGCAGCGCTGCAAAATTTCTTGTTAATAAAGGGGCTGTGGATAAGGACAAATTAATTATCGAAGGAGGAAGTGCAGGTGGTTATACAACACTTGCAGCACTTACTTTTACAGATGTATTTAAAGTGGGTGGAAGCTATTTTGGTGTGAGTGACTTAGAACTTTTAACCCAAGATGGGCATAAATACGAGGCTAGATATCTAGATAGTCTTATAGGTCCCTACCCAGCCAAGAAATCTCTTTACCAAGAAAGGTCGCCTCTCTTTCACGCGGACAAACTTTCTTGCCCAGTTCTTTTTTTGCAAGGCGGTATGGATAAAATAGTTCCAAAAAACCAGGCAGAAAAAATGTATGAGGCATTATTGAAAAAGAAAATCCCGACTGCATATATTCTTTTTGAAGAAGAGGCTCATGGATTTAGGTCGTCTCAAAACATCATCACAGCATTTGAATCTGAGCTCTATTTTTATCGGAAAATTTTAAAAATTCCCTCAAATGAAAAAGCACCTCCGATCAAGATAGTAGGTCTTGATTCTTAAGTGATTTATTAATTTAACGTAAAGTATTCGAAATTTCTAAGAAAAAAGAGGGTGTTTATGATATAATCCCTTCTCTTCTTAGAACATGAAACAAAAAATTGTACTCTTTCTTCTTTTAGTTCAACTAGCCTTCCTCCAGGGAGAGGAAGAGAGGGAAATTCTCATAAATTTTCCAACTGTTACTATGCATGAACTAGTTAAGTTTGCAAGCAAAGTGGCAGGACTTAATTTTATAGGAGACCCAAAACTTCTAGATTTTGAGGTCAGCTTCCTTTCTGGAAAACCGCTTAACTCTGAGCAAATTCTTCTTATTTTAATTCAAATGCTCGAAGAACATGGACTAGAGGTTAAAAGACAAAATGAGTGTCTAATGATTTCTAAAAAAGCAGCCATCTTACCAACTGAAGAAAAATTACCTAAAGAGCCAATTGTACCGATTCAGCTTTCTCCAAAAGAAAAAAGCGAAGGTAAATTTCAAATAATTAAATTACAATACCACCAGGGATCTGAAATTTTAGAGGCTTTAAAGCAGATTTCAAATGATTTAATTGAGACAAATAGTGGTACAGACGAGATGGTTTCAGCCATTTCTTCGATGCAATGGATTAGATCGACAAACTCCTTATTTTTTTCTGGAAGTGCGAATGCAATTGAGAAAGTTTGTAAACTTGTTGACTCTTTAGATACTGCGCTCAAACAAGTACTCATAGAGGTCTTAGTTGTAGAAACATCGTTAAAAAATAGTTTAGACTTCGGCCTTGAATGGTCTTTAAGCAGTAAATATAAAGACTCTATCGGAATAGGAGCTGGAAATTATCAAGGAAATGATTTTTCACAATCGATCAATCATTTAGGAATTGGAGATAAAGAAGCAGGATTTTTACAATCACCTATTTTACGTGGATTTGATCTCGGGATTATTGGAGACATTATATTCCATAAAGGTAGATCTTTTGTCTCGCTTGGCTCTTTGATATCAGCCCTCCAAATCGACGGGGAATCCTCAATTGTGTTAAACCAAAAACTTATTTCCCAAGAGAATAAAAACTCTCGCATCTTTGTCGGAAACAATATCCCTTTTGCAGGCTCGATGGTTCAAACAGTTGGCAATGGTCAGCAAACAACAGCTAATGTCGAATATCGAGATATCGGCGTTAGTCTCAATATCACCCCACTCCTTGGCGACGGCGACATCATCACGTTAGAAATCTCTGAAGAAATCACAGAAGCGATGGATCACCTGATTCATAAATCAAATCAGCTAAGCGGCATCAAAACCTCTAAAACAAATATGTCAACCTCAGCCCACGTTCCAGACGGACATTTCCTTATCCTTAGCGGCATGACCAAAACAATTAAAGCAAAAGCTACCTCTGGCCCGCCCTGCCTTGGCGGACTTCCCCTCATCGGCCACCTTTTTAATAAAAAAGAGAAAAACGAAGAAAAGAGTAATCTCCTTATCTTCGTTCGTCCTCACATCATCAGATCGACAGAAGAGTACAAACAGATCTCTTCTGACCTCCAAACCGTTTCAGGCAAAGATTAATTTGGGACATTAATCTAATTTATCAGCGCAATCTGTCACAATGGCAGTAAGAGCTGCATATACAGGATATTCCTCACCAAGCAAATTCGCTTGTAGCTCTCCATTTCTTCGCATAACGTCTTTTACCCCGCGAGAAATAAGTGCTTCATCAGGAAAACTCATTTTTTCAGGCTCCCTTTGCCTTAATAATCTAAAATGTTCTCCTAAATCGTTTCGAACACCAGCAGAAACTACTTTTTTATGTGCTAGTCTATGTTTTTCTACGCAAGCATCAAAAGGGTGGGGAGGTTTAGGGGGACGTTTTTCTCTAGAAAAAAGGGCTGAGGTTCTTTCTTTACAGCGCTCTAAAAAAGTTCTTGAATCAAGAAACTTTTCTTCCTCGTCTCTTACTCTCACACTTTCTCTTGCAAAAACAGCATCTGCGAGCTCTTTCACTCTTGCTACAACTTTATCCAAATCGTCTGACTTTAAAAGAAGCGATCTCTCATCTGAAGTAACTAAAGCATGAAATTCCATAGCTGCATTTCTAAATTCTTGTACAGCTTCTTGATCCTTACTCTCTCTCGATCTACTTGTTTTACTTTTATCAACTGCCTGCTCTAAATCGTTAACTAGATCTATCGCACTAATAGACCAGTCAACCATAACAGTGGTTAAAGAATCTGTTTTAAATGACATAATGCCCTCATTTTAAATTGGTAATGATAATCCTAGACTTGCTCCGCCAGCCTCGCTAGATGTAAATAAACCGGATGGTCCAAATGATAAAGAGGCTGCTAAGAGAGTTAATCCGACACCTATCCAAAAAGAGCCTCCCGCTGAGTTTTTTACAGCTTCTGCAGCCTCAATTTCACGTCTTAAAATATCTGATTGCGCCTGAACATCATGCACTCTATCTTGCAATCTATCTATCCGTAAATTAAGCTCCTCATTTCTTTGACGTAGCTCTTCTCCCATTTGTCTAATTTCAGCTTCATGAGCTCTAATAAAGTCTCTATTTCGAGCATCATTATCAATTGCCTCATCTAAAGCTTCTGCCTCTCGACCTCGCAAAGAATCGTGGGCTCTTCGAAATGGGGCAAATAAATCCCCCATACCTTCATCTGCTTCTCGGATCACCCTTTCCCGATAAGAAGCTTCCACCCCTCTTCTTTCTTCTTCACGCCTTCTTTGTTCAAGGGTAATAACCCGAACTCTTTCAAGTCTTGTAGCTCTTAAAGAATTTGTCGGAATTTCTGGAAGCCTTCCCTCTCTTTCTAATAAATCAAACCTTTCATTTACCTCTTCTACAAAACGATTGCGACTTTTGAGCCATGAAATTGCAGCTTCTACAATCGGATGAGAAATTGCATAAAAAAGTTCACCACTTGATAAATCAAAAGGGGATCTCCCTTTTCTCTCTTCACTTTGCAGATCCATGTAACAGCAAAGAGCCTTTCGACCATAGACTCGTCCATCACTTCCTATCAAAGGCTCTTCTAAAGAATGTCCGTTTTGGTCGACAACTATTTCTAAAAGTTTTTGCGCAAACTCGTCGACTAGAGGATCAATCACTTCCCCACATGTATGTACTCTTTCTACAAACTCATGGTGCCAAAGGAAAATTTCTTGCGTTTTTAGATCGTTAAATGGCGCTCTAAACGCTCCATTCAATGTAGCAAGCTCTGCTCTAATTCTAACTCTTGGCGTGTGCTCAAAAGTTCTTGGTAAAGTGTCTTGCACTCTGCACGGTTCTACTAAAATCATCAAAAACCCGATGCTCCTTTCCAGTTTGTAAATCGACTACCGATATTTGTTTCTTTTCGCCCCAAAGCTTTTTCTCTTGCAAAAGTTTGAGCTGCTTCTTGAAATCTTGCTTCAGCACCTTTAGCTACATAAGAAGGAGAGCCATATTGATCTCCAAGCCTTCGTCCAATTGAGGAAAATCTTTCAACAAACGCCTCTCTTTCTTTTTCTATCTCCCCTAATTTATTTGTTAGCTCTTCTATTTTTGTCTCTAATTCTGCCTGCAATGCTAACGCTTTTCTATACCCATCTATTTCTTTCTCTATCTCTTCTCTTAATAAAGGAGAGCTATCACTCATCTCTTTAACTATTTTTCTAGAAAATTCACTTTCTGAAAAACGCCTATCGAGCGCCTCTTTAAGAATTCCAATCACTTTCCTAATGGTTTCAGAAAGATCTCTCTTTGCCTCATCTTCTCTACTATCTATAAGGTCTTGGGGCTCTATCCCCTCGTCAATTGCATCAAGAAATCGATTAAATTGTGTAGGAGAAATCATTTTTTCAATCCCATTAAAACATCCCCTAATCTTTTCGTATCATCAAGAAGCTCTTTTGTTAATCCTTTTACCCTCTCTCCCATTTGTAAAAGCTTGCCTATTTCTTCTTTTTGCTTCTCTCTAAGTGTAGAGTCTCTTAAACCCTCTCTTAGAGCTGAAATTTGCCTACGCATAAATTCCTGACTTTCACCCATACTATCAAAAAGATTTAAAGCTGCTTTTTCAACTTCTTCCTCAATTTTTTGCACACCTCTATCTATTCCTGAAAAGGCATCGCAAACTCTTTCGAAGTCTTCCCTACTTGTTTTGTATCTATCTGGAATCAATCCCGTTAAAAGATCATCCCATGTAAATAACTCGTCTGTTGCCCCCTCTTTAAGTTCACTTATCTTCTTTTTTACAATTGCTTCTAAGATATATGTCGCAAGTCTTTCATCTGACGTTATGCTCCCAATTGCTCGTCTAAGACGATCTCGTTCCTCAGCTGTTAAAAGAGAGCTTGTTAAAATGTCTTCCCCTATTTCACGAACACTTTTCGCTTTTAGATGTAATACAGGGAAATCTTGATGTAAAGAAGGAGTGGTAATTGTCTGCAAAGTAGTAACTGGCTGCATAATTTCCTACCTTTTTGGCTTTGGTACAGAGTAATCTTCAGAACCAAGCGAATACCTAAGACCTCCACAAAACCCATGCGACCAATCAGGATGTCTCATGTAGTGGTGACCATGAGCTTCTAATTTACCTTCTAACCAATGAAAAAGCTCTTTTACAAATCCAATCTCTTCACGCAAATCACGAACTTCTGCCACTAACCTAGCATTTTCTCCACGCAAAGCTTGAAGCTCTTTTTCTACACCTCTTAATTGAATTGACGCCGATTCTCTTTGACTCAAAATAGAAGCAGCTAAAGAAGCAATCAAAGCTTTCTGCGCTTTAATCTCTTCTTTAATTGCTTTTATAAATTCCTGCTCGGCACCAACTCTTTCACGGCCTCTTTGTGCAGAAATGGATCTTGCACTCTCTACAACTGCTGTGATACTCATTATTTTCTCCCGATTATTACGCTATTAAAAAGAGCTTGAATGCTCTCACACAATTAAGATGCTTTAAGAAGCTGTCCTAAAACCATGATTAGGATGCTTTGCTGCTATAAATTCGCTAGAAACGCATAAAAAAAATTCCGCATATAAATTTAATATTCGGAATTTTTTGTATGCGTTTATAACGAATTTATAGCAGCAAAGCATCCAATCGAGGTTTTAGGACAGCTTCTAAACAACAAGAAATCTACACCTTTGAGAAATATATGTGCAAGAATAAATTAAGATCTATTCTTGCTTTGTAGGAGGTGCACCTACTCCTGCAAGTAATCCTCCATCAATTGTGAGCTCAATTCCTGTAATGTATTTAGACTCATCTGAGGCAAGAAAAAGCGCAGCATTTGCAACATCGTCTGGTGTTCCCATTTTTTTCATCGGAATATCTTTTGCAATTTGCTTAATATTCTGATCTCGCTCTTCTTTTTTTCCGAGCATAGGCTCCCACATTGGAGTTAAAATAGCTGCAGGATGTATCGAATTACATCGAATCTCATATCCATTTGATGTGCAATAGAGAGCTACACTTTTTGTATGATTGCGAACAGCTGCTTTACTTGACGCGTAAGCTGCAGCACCTGGAATTCCAACAAGTCCTGACCTTGAAGAAATATTGATAATCGATGAACCTGGATTATTTTTCATTGTTTGAATGGCATACTTACATCCAAGAAAAAGTCCATCTAAATTAGTCGCATGAACAGCTCTCCAGCTTTCTAATGAAGCATGTTCAGGATCTTGGGGACCAAAATTTTCCAAAAATCCCGTAATTGCCGCATTGTTTACAAGGATATCTAGCTTTTGAAATTTTTGAACAATTTCCTCAATTGTTTTTTTCCATTCTTCTTCATTTCTCACATCCAAATGCAAATAAATAGTGTCTCCTCCTATTTGCCTTGCAACATCTTCCCCTTTCTCATCTTGTATGTCAGAAAGTATAACAATGGCACCTTCTTCATGAAATCTCCTAGCTGTCTCTTCCCCAATTCCTTGAGCGGCCCCTGTAATTAAAGCAACTTTCCCCTCTAATCGTTTTTTTATCATACCCCTCCAAAAAATCTTAACACATATGATTATAAATAGTTTAAAAAACAAACCTGAATATTAGCAAATCTTTTTGCATATGGGGTCTCTCAAAGTCGTTATAGCTACAAATTTTATGGTTTTCTACATAAGGTGAGTTAGGCTCAATTTTTTATTATACCCTAGATAATAGCCCTCTTAAATAACTATATTAGGGTTTGAGACAAGAGAGGATTTTTAGGGTGATTTCTTCTAAGATTTGGTTGAGATATGTAAGTTCATCGAGCATGCCGTAAAGCTTTTCTCCATGTTCTTCCTCCAGCCCCTCTTCATTTTCAAAAAAATTATCGAGGGTCTCTTTTGTGAAATCGACATCAAAAGTTGCAAGCACTTTATTGCTAAAGAGCCGCTTGATAGATGTTTGATACCCTTTGAATTCAGGAAAAATTGCAAATGGAGCTGGAATATTACACTCAAAAAGCTTATTGACAGCGTTACCCATCAATGAGTCGATGTTGCCTTGGAGAAGTTTTTCTGGGACGAGGGGAACTTCATCAATAAAGCTTCGGTCGATCTCTTTTACAGATTCGATAAAGTGAACTGATTTATTTCCTATTTCTAAAATTTCTTTCATAGGACTAAATACTATACCTAAGAGGCTTAGAAAAATCTACCAATATTTTACGAACTTTTCTTTTCAAAAACACCTCGGATCGTATAATGAATCACTTATATACTGAATAGAAGGGCAACACAAGATAGCTTGGTAAAAGATAGACTAATCATTTTTTCTGTCTTAATGGGTAGCTACATCGGCTTTTACTTTGCCTTCCCCCTTTTTTCAACTATTTTCTTAAACCCAGATTACCATTTTTTACCCCCCTCTTTTACACCCGCCCAAAGAAGCATCCTTCTTGGTCTAACTTATGCAACTTATTATGTAGGCGCTTTCATCGGGACACCGATTATTGGAAAATTATCTGACTCCCTTGGAAAAAAACTACTGATTTCCACAACCTTTTTGCTTGTAGGGATTATGTATCTTTTCTCAGCCTTAGCAATTCAATTCTCCTCTCTCTCAGTGCTTTTAGTTGTAAGATTTTTTACAGGATTTTTTGACGGCTGCTACTCTCTTGCTTACACAACACTTATCGGCATGAATAAAAATTCGACAGACAGGGTAAAAAATATCGAGTTTTGGACATCAACTGTTATTAATATTGGCTGGATCATAGGCTCTTTTGTTGGATGGAATCTTATCTCACACCCCTCTTTACCAATCTATTATTTATCAATTCCTTTTATCGGAGCAGCTTTAATATACCTTTCTTGCGCCGCAATGATCTTCCTTTATTTTAAAGGTCCTCTGCAAACAAACTTTAACAAGTTTGTTTTTGAAAAAAAACTTTTCTGTTTAGGGTTAAACTCATTTAGACACATCTCTTTGAGACCCATTCTCATAAGCAACACAACTCTCTATGCAGCAACTTTTACCTTCACTTCTTACATTCCGATATTTCTCATGAAACACTACCATTTTGAACCAGCTGTTCTAGCAGGTGTAGAATCTTTTCTCTCTTTTTCTTACTGTTTTGCCCCATTTACTTTTTGGATTTATGCTAAATACTGTTCTCGCAAAGAGGTAATGTGCATCAGCGCATTTGGAACTGCTATATCATTGATTTTGTTCATGACAATTTCTTTTCAAGGCTCTTTATGGCTATTTTTATTCATGGTGAGCTACTTTGGGGCAATCGGTTATAGCTATTCTGCATTTCTTGTAACCGATCATGCACCTATTGAAGAACATGGAGAAGCCCTTGGTGTGAGCCAATCTTTATTTATTTTAATCGAAGCAAGCGTCTCATTTTTATGCGGTCTTCTTGCAGCGATTTGGCTCTATCTTCCCCTCATTGTAGCCGTATCATGCTCTCTCTTTTCAGCTTTTTGGATCTTTAATAGACTCCTTGCAAAGGCAAAGCCTGTTTTATGCTATCCTAAATAGACCTGTTTCAACACACCCTAATCTGCTACAAGTACCTTATCACTATCAACTTGTCTTTTATCTTCTTTTTTAAATGTAATTAGGAGAACTAAGGTAAGAATAAAAATGACGATTGCCATCAAGTGAAAGACTTCATTTAAAGCTATGACAGAAGCCTGCTTGTCAATTAGTTTATCTGCTAGATCTAATGAGCCTATTTGTCCGATATACTCTCTTGAAATTTCGCTGTATTCGCTTATATTTGAAACCAAATTCTCGTGTTGATGAATTTGTCGTCTGAGGTAAAGAGTTGGGTATAAAGAAGCGCCAATACCACCTGAAATTCCTCTAACTAAATGAAATATACCAAGCCCACTTGCTATTTTTTCTTTAGGCAGTGCAAGGGCAGCCATATTCATCATGGGAGTTACCCAAAACCCTATTCCAATACCTAAAATAAACCTTGAGGTCATGATATGATAGCGATCGATTTGTGCAGGAAAATATCTTACATACTCATTTGATAGGGCGATGATCAAAAATCCGATAAGCATAGGAGGAATAGGCCCAATTTTAGTAATGATTTTTGCAACAGTCAAAGAGACAAGAATCGAACCGAGTCCAATAGGAGCTACTGCAATACCCGCAGCTAGAGCGTTATACCCCATTTCAGTCTGCAACCAGAGAGGAATTAATACGATACTTCCAAAATACATAGAGTAGGAAAAAAAGACGATGATATTGGCTAGAAAAAAATTCCTAATTCGAAGAAGAGACAATTCTATCAAGCGGTCTTTTCCGAGCATGCTCCATAAGAGGAGGTAAAAAATCCCTAAAAAGGCTAATATAAAACAAATCCAAATTCTTTGAGAGCCAAACCAATCCCACTCTTGTCCTTTATCTAAAAAAATTTGCAAAGCAGTCATTCCTATAAATAAAAATGTAAATCCAATGTAATCGACTCTTGCCGTAGTATCGACTTTATTTAAAGGTTTTAGAATCAAATAAATGGCAGTCGTACAAAATAGACCCACAGGCAAATTTATATAAAAAATCCATCTCCAATCCCAATAAATACAAAAATAGCCACCAACAATCGGCCCAAAAACAGGAGCTATTAAAACGACCATCGCATAAATTGCTAAAATCAATTGAATCCGTTTTTTAGGTTGCACAAGAACTAATAGACCTTGCGAAAGAGGAATTAAAGGGCCTGCAGAAGCTCCTTGTAAAAACCGAAAAAGTGTTAAAGAAAATAGTGTCGGAGCTGCTCCGCAAAAGAGCGAAAATAGGGTAAACAAAAAGATCGAAATGCTTAAGGTTCTAATCATCCCAAAACGCTTTGAGAAAAATGCTGTCATCGGAACAAAAACTGCATTTCCAACCGCAAATGACGTAATTACATATGTTCCTTCACTGACACCTGCTGCAAGCCCCCCTGCAATGTACGGAACTGCCACATTCGCTATTGTGTAATCTAAAACAAACAAAAACGCTGCTAAAATTAAGGCAAGCGTTGCTACAAATCGATTGACAGGGCTTAATTCAACTGTGTCTTCCAATCATCCTCGTAAGCACCGTTATTTTGCAAAATATCTTCAATGACTTCTTCAGATCCTTCTATCTGAATTTGAAATACATCCGTTTGATAGATAAATTTATCTGTATTTTTCTCAGGAATTTTTCTTCCCGTAACATCGTGTACATCGACTGCGACATTCATAGAAAGGCCAAGTCTTAACGGATTTTTCTTTAACTGCTCAGGATCTAAAGAGACACGAACAGGGACTCTTTGGACAATTTTGATCCAATTGCCCGTAGCATTTTGAGGCGGTAAAGGCGAAAAAACAGCGCCCGTTCCAACCCCAATTCCAATCACTTGCCCGCGATAGACAACTTCTCTTCCATACATATCCGAAGTTGTATAAACAGGTTGACCTATCCGAATTTTAGAAAGATCGACCTCTTTAAAATTTGCATCAACCCACATCTGGTTTAAAGGAATGACAGCCATTAAAGGAATATCTTGTTGAATTGTCTGTCCAACTTGCACCCTTCTTTGGGCAATAATGCCTGTAACAGGCGACCTAAGAGTGCATCTTTGTAAATTTATAAACGCTTCTCTCACATCTGATTTTGCTTTTTCAACAAGGGGATGATTTTCAATACTTGTATTTTGAACCTCTGAAATTCCTTTCTTAAGATTATATTTGGCCCGGGTCAAATCTGCTTTTGCCGAAAGATAATCTGTTTCTGAAAATATATACTCTTCCTTAGAAACAGCCCCACTTTCGACAACCTGTTTTCGATTCAGATAGCGAACCTCTGTCTCCATAACTCTAGCTTCGGCTTTTTGATAATCGCTAAAGAGCACATAGACATTCTCAAACAACTTTTTTACTTCTCTAACTCTTTCTGCAAGAATAGCTTTTGATTTTTCAAACGCTATCAATCTGTCTGTTTTGTCAAGAACTACTAAAACTTGTCCTTCTTCAACAAGCTCTGTGTCATCTGCATAAATAGAGACGACAGATCCAGAAATCTGCGATGTTAATCGAACTTGATTTCCTCCTACATAGGAGTCATCTGTAGATTTTTTATACTGTCCCCACCCAATCCACCAAATAAATGCTATCATACCTAAACTTAAAAAAAAGAGAGCTGAGAGTGGAAGTAATTTCTTATTCATCTGTATACCCGCCACCTAACGCTTTAATTAATAAAATGATGGATTCGTATTTAATTCTCTGAAGCTCAATTTGATGCAATTCAACCCATAAATACTGTTCTTCAACCTGGAGCGCTTTAAGAAGCGAATCAATTCCTTGTTTATATTTAATATTTGTTAATTCACTCATCTCCCTAGCAAGCGAGGTCTTTTGCATTTGAAAGTCTAATCTTTCATGCGACGCTCTCAATCTATTAATGCTTCTCACAACCTCGTTTGCCGCATTTAAAATGGCATCGTTATAGGCAAAAACAACAGATTCATGCAGCGCCATTTTTTCTTTCAAATTACCCCTTAATTCTCCCCCATGAAAAATTGGCAACTGCACAAGAGGCAAAAGAGATGGCATAAATGAACGCCCGGTACAAAGATGATCAAAATCAAGAGTTTGAAACCCAATAAGTCCTGCTAAATTAACGCTTGGATAAAACTGACTAATTGCAACACCGACAAGATCTGCCGATTTTTTTACTCTAGCCATTTGAGCTGCGAGATCGGCTCTTCTAGCAAGAAGTTTAAGTCCTATCTCTTTAGGAATTTCAAACCGGGTATAAAGGACCTTCCAACTATAATCAAAGTCTATATCTACAGCGGGATTCTGTCCGATCAATGTAAGAAATGAACTTTGATGAAGATTTTTTTCTTCTTCCAAAGCTCTCTTACTCTCTTCTAAAAATAAAACCTCTCCTTTAACTCTTGCGACTTCAATTTGATCTGCGATTTTATTTTCATCTTTTAAATGCGTTAGCTCTAATTGTTTTTTCCTATTTTCTAAAAGAGCGTTTATCACTTGTAACTTTGCAACAGTTGCTTGTAAATTATAATAGGAAATTGCCACAGATGTGGTTAGAATGATTTTTGCCTGTTCATAGAGAGCTTTTTCTGTCTCTACATCTCCAATAGCTGCTAAAAATGTCTTTTTGTTTTTTCCCCAGAAATCAAATTCATAGGTAAAATCAAACCCAGCCGTATAAAAATGAAAATTTGGATCAACGCTCGGGAATTGCTTTTGAATATCTTTGCTAAAATAGACCCAAATTAAATTAAAAAGGGCATCTATTTTTGGAAAAAGCTTAGAACGAACTACCTCTGCATGAGCTCTTGCAGCTAAAACTCTTGCTTCAACACTCTGCAACGAAGGACTATCTTTTAAAGCCTTTTCTATGGAAGAAGAAAGCCTTTTATCTTCAAAATCATCCCACCAATTTTTTTCCGGCCAATCCCCTGAGGTAAATAGTGCTTTATCTTTAATTGCAGAATTTCTAACCTCCTCAATATCTACAGATTTTAAAGGCTTTACAAGCGATGCACGCTTTCCTACATTCGCGCACGAAGTAAATGTCAAAAAAAGTAAAACAAAAGAGATTATGCTTTGCATAATCTCTTAATAATAAAATCAGGTATTATTATCTATTAATTAATCTTTGAAATGTTTTGCTATTTTCATAGTAAAATCTTCTTTGCTCATATATCCCATTTCTCTTGCAATCTCTTTACCTTGCTTCATAAATAAGATCGTAGGAAAGCCTGAAATTTTATGATTTTTTGGAAATTCAGCATCTTGTGTCACATCGAAATTTTCAAATGCATATTGTGAACCGTGCTGCATAGCAACTTCTTCAAAAACAGATTTAAATTTACTGCAAAAACCACACCAATGGGCTCCGGCTAAAACAATCACATACTCTGATTTAGCAAGAATTTGGTTTAACTTCTCTTGTAACATATATTACCTCTTATTTTTTTTATTTTTATTGAATAATTAATTATTTAAATATAATATAATCTATTATTTTTTTTTTGTAATCAAAGGAGTATCTTATGACTATTAGACCAAATAGCAATCACCTCACATCCAATCAGCTACCCCTCCTGAGTCAAACAAGATTCCCGACCCTCCCAAGCTCTACAGCAAAAAAAGTAGCCTTACAGGCATCAACACTTATAGGCGCAGCTCTCGGAACATCCTTAAGTCTTAGAGCAACCGCAACACTACTCGATGACTACTTTCCGGTCCCCCTAAGTAGTGCAACTCCACTTTCATTTTCCCTCACAGTCACAACTCTAATCTATTTTTCCGCATTAGGGGGTGCTATCGGAGGTTTAATCGGTCGAGTCACTCTTGCATCATTTTTTTAATAAACGATTATTCTGCTTAAAATCAGTCTATTAGGTCTTTTTTTTGAGGTAATTAAATAGATTGCTAAGAAAGAGATTTTCATTAAAAAAAAGGCATGAAAACAACTCATGGCATACTAGTAGCTACAGATAATGAGCAAGAATGGATTCTTAAGTGGTGGTGGGAGAATTACATAAGATATAATTCTTATCCGGTTGCCTTTGTTGATTTCGGCATGAGTCCTGAGATGGTGCTCTGGTGTAAGGAAAAAGGTGCATTAATCCCATTCACCCATTCTA
Organism: Chlamydiota bacterium; assembly: GCA_016866545.1. Taxonomy (GTDB): domain Bacteria; phylum Chlamydiota; class Chlamydiia; order Chlamydiales; family 2-12-FULL-49-11; genus VGMD01. The sequence continues at coordinate 47,108 of VGMD01000005.1, forward strand.
TTGAAGTTAGATCAAATTTTAAGATTCGAAAAATGATCGAAGCAATCCACACAAATAAAATTTCCTCTCCTGAAACAAAGAAAATGCTTTCAAATCGGAATGCATGGTTTAAAAAACCTCAAGCTTTTACCCTAACACCTTTTGAAAAAACAATATGGATCGACCTAGATTGTGAAATTCTAGGATCTTTAGACCCTTTATTTGCATACAATGGTTTAGCTCTTGCGAAAAATGTGCATAAAATCTTCAGTTACAACTCAGGTGTTGTTGTTTATGAAAAAAACTGCTCTCTTATTCAGAAATGGGCAATGGGCGCTGAAAAAGCGTCTGAACATTTTGTAGGAGATGAAAACTACCTTACCTTCCTAATTTTATCAGAAAATAGGAAAGTAAATGAGATGCCGCCTGAATACAATTGGACAGTCGATCGGGGTCTAAATCTTGATGTCCTTATTTTTCATTGGCTTAGTCCTCAAGGAAAAAAGATCATTAAAAATTTTGGAGGTCTTTCCTATCTTTTAGGCCAAAAAGAAAAGTGAAAAGGTATCATGAAAAAAACAGAAGGTATATTAGTAGCAAGTGACAGTCACCAAGAATGGCTTCTTGAGTGGTGGTGGGAGAAGTACACAAAACATAACTCCTATCCTGTAGCCTTTGTCGATTTTGGAATGAGCTCTAAGATGGCCTTGTGGTGCAAAGAAAAAGGAGATTTAATTCCTTTTTCCTTTGAAGTTGCAGTTTCCGCTAACGAGAAAATTATGACTCTTGCAAAAAACTCGTATGGAGATGAGATAACGCATACTAGAAGTTGCTGGTTTAAAAAACCGCTAGCAACAACACTAACACCTTTTGACAAAACTATTTGGCTCGATTTAGATTGTGAAGTCTTAGGACCTTTAGACCCCTTGTTTACCTATAAACATGTATCGCTTGCAAAAGATATTAAAGAACCGAACACCTATAATTCAGGGGTGATTGTTTATAAAAAAAATTCCCCTCTAATCGAAAAATGGGCAGCTGCATCTAAAAATGGGTCTACAAATTACGTTGGTGATCAAAATCTTTTATCTTTTCTTATCCATTCTGAAAATATCAAAATAGATGAACTACCCGAGGAGTACAACTGGCGGATGTGCCAGGGCATCAATATTAATGCGCAAATCATTCATTGGGTTGGCCTTTGGGGCAAGGAGATCATCAAAAAATTCGGCGGCCTTCCTTCTATTTAAAGCAATCTTGTATCTTTTTTAGAAACGCATCTTTTGTCATTAATCCTGTATGCCTTCCTAAAACTTCTTTATTTCTTATAAAGAGAATTGTAGGAACTGTTGAAACATTATAGATAGTTGAAACTTCTTCATCAGTATCTATATCTGCTTTTGCAAATCGATATTTTTGACCTTCCAAACTCGCAACCTCTTCAAAAATAGGAGCAAATCTTCTGCATGGACCACACCAATTTGCATAGACATCAATAATCACATATTCAGATGATAAAACTTCTTCCAAATTGCTTTTTGTTACTTGTGTAATAGTTTCAGCTTGGAGCGAGCATACTGCTATTAAAAGAGCTAGTAGGTAATTCATTAATTTCCTTTTAGTTTCTAGTATTACTAGTTTTGCTATTTTTAGTTCAAATGCACTGTTAAGAGCGACTATATTTTTAAACAGAAATTGTTAAAAGATTTTTCTTTCGCGCTTTTTCTAAAGCAAGAAAAATTAGTCTTTCAATTAGCTCTGAGTAAGAAACCCCTGAAATTTCCCAAAGTTTTGGGTAGAGGCTAATATTTGTAAAACCAGGTATTGTATTTATTTCATTAACATAGATTGTTTCGTATTGATCCATAAAAAAATCGACCCTTGCCATTCCTGAACAACAAAGAATATCAAAGACATTAATCGCCAATTTTTTAATTTCATCTACTTTTTTTTGGGATAGATGGGCAGGAAGAATAAATTTTGCTCCCTCTGGATCAAGATACTTATTTTCATAAGAGTAAACCCCCCCCTTTGGAATCACTTCTCCTGGCAAAGATGCTATTGGATTGTCTAACCCTAAAACAGAGCACTCAAACTCTCTTCCAAAAATTGTCTCTTCAAGAATAATTCGTAAGTCATAACAGAATGCTAGATCAACAGCCTGATCAAATGCTTGCCTTGATTCTACTTTCGTTAAACCGACAGATGATCCCATCGTAACTGGTTTAACAAAGAAAGGAAGGCCTAGTTTTTCTGCAACCTCATCAAAATCAGGTTTTGTTTTATAGACTAAAAAGTCAGCAATCGGAATTTTTGCATCTCGAAGCAATCTTTTAGTAACATCTTTATCTAAAGCTACAGAAGAACCTAATACAGAAGCTCCCACATAAGGAATGTTCATAATTTCAAGCATTCCCTGAACGGTTCCATCTTCTCCAAAAGGGCCATGCAAAACTGGGAAAACGACATCTAGACCTCTAAAAAGCTCATGACACACTTCTATAAAAGGCTTGCCGTTTTTTACTTCAAAGCTTTCGTCCGAAATTGACCAAAGCCCCTCTTTATCAATTCCGATCAAAACAACTTCATACTTTGATCGATCAATTGCTTCCGCAACACTTTTTGCTGAGCGAATAGAGACTTCATGCTCTCCTGATTTACCACCAAAAAGAATTCCAATTTTCATAGCCTAAAATTAACAAAAAATCTCGTTTATGGCTACAATGATCAGAAGAGAGTTCACTAAGATCTAGCAAAAGTTTGCCTAAATTTTAGTTCACACCGAAGAGTAGAGCAATTGAAGGCAAAGGCCTTTGGTAAAAACTAGGTAAATTTTTTCAGATCTTAGTGAATTCTGCTAGTTATATCAGATGTTCCAAGTTATGGTAGAAAAACCCTGATCGAAAAAAATACATTAACAATTACTCCCTACTTATCATAAGATAAAAAATAGAAAACCATTTAAGGAAAGATATGCGCATAGCAAAACAGAGTGATAAGGTAAAAGTTCATTATACAGGAAAGTTAAAAGATGGAAGCGTATTTGACTCATCTTTAGAAAGAGATCCTCTTGTAGTTGAAATTGGATCAGGAGATCTTATCATAGGCTTTGAAAAAGCTCTTGTTGGCATGAAAGCAGGTGAAAAAAAAGATGTAGAAATTCATCCCCAGGAAGCTTACGGCGAGCATTTAAAAGATTTAGTTAAAGTAATCGATCGGAAATACTTCCCCAAGGACCTAGTTCCTGAAGAGGGCATGCAATTACAGCTTGGAGAAAAAGAAGAGATGACTATTGTCACTTTGACAAGTGTTACACCTGACCATATAACACTCGATGCAAATCACCCTTTAGCAGGAAAAATTTTAAACTTCGAAATCCAGATGGTTGAAATTCTCTAATCTGATAGAATGCTCCCCATGAGTATTGTGCTTGGAATAGAAACAACCTGCGATGAGACAGCTGCAAGTATTGTAGTAGATGGAAAAAAAATTCTTTCTAATGTGGTTTTTTCTCAAATAGAGACACATAGAGAGTTTGGAGGAGTTTTTCCTGAACTTGCTTGTAGGAAACATGCAGATGTTTTAATTCCTGTAATAGAGGAAGCAATTCAAGTAGCGGGTATTAAAAAAACCGATATTGAACTTATTTCTGTTGCTTCAAGGCCGGGACTTATGGGAGCTCTTCTGATAGGACTTAGTACAGCAAAAGCGTTAGCTTATGCTTTAAAAATTCCATATGTAGGGGTCAACCACATTGAAGCTCATCTCTATGCCGCACAAATGCATTTAGATAATCCCCCCCTTCCGGCTATCGGATTAATTGTCTCAGGAGGTCATACATCTTTATTGAAAATGGAAAATTTAGGCGCATATACCTTTCTTGGTAATACGCTAGATGATGCAGTTGGCGAAGCTTTCGATAAAACAGCAAGGCTTCTTGATCTACCCTACCCAGGGGGACCTGAAATTGAAAAATTAGCAAAACTTGGAGACAAATCAAAAGTCTTTTTTAAACCAGGAAGAATTAAAGAAAAACCTTTTCATTTCTCTTTTAGTGGCTTAAAAACACAAGTTCTCTATGCAATGAAAAAAAATCCTAATAGAGCCGATGTCGCAGCAAGTTTTCAAGAAACTGCTTGCATAGATTTAGTTTCAAAATCGCTACTCGCCCTTGAGAAATTTTCGCTAAACACAATCTATATCGGTGGCGGGGTAAGCAACAATAGACGTCTGAGGGAGATTTTTGAGGAAAAAAAACCGAGTGATGTAACTATTTTTTGGCCAGAAATTGGCCTTAGTTTAGACAATGCAGCTATGATTGCGGGGCTTGGATACCACGTGTATAAAGAGAAAAAATGCTCTGATCCATTCGATCTAACACCAATGCCTACAAACAGGTTGCAATTTTAAAGAAAATGAGCTAGAATAGCGACCAAAAATTTGAGGTTTACCCCATGGCTAAAAAGAAAGTTCGTCAAATCATTACTTTGGAAAGCACTGAAAGCACTTTCCGTATGAGCACAGTAAAAAATCCAAGAAACACTACAGTACGTCTTGAACTAAAGAAATACGATCCTACATTAAAAAAACACGTCTTATTTCGTGAGAAAAAATAGTTTTGTTTGAGCTTTTTTTTGTTAAAAGCTACTTGTGGCCCAAGAAAAAGCAACTCTCTGTTGCTTTAATTGGGCTTTTATCTTTATTTGTTATTTCTACAGTTGTCTGGCTTTTATTACTCTTTCTCTCTATTACCGAAGGAATTGAAAAAACATGGCTCTCTAAATTAACATCTCTAAATGCCCCTATTCGAATTACCCCGACAGAGACTTATTACAATTCTTACTACTACCAAATAGATAGTATTTCAAGAGCTTCAAACTACTCTCTCAAAACCATCCGAGAAAAGCTTTCCGCTCAAAAAACAGATCCTTACGACAGCTCAACCGATGAAGAGATTCCAAGCTACTGGCCTTTAAAAGAGATCGACGAGCTCGATCCTATAAAAAAAATTTTTTCATCACTTCACTCCCTTTCTTTTAAATTTTCCGATTTAACCGCGGAAGATTATGAAGTGGCAGGCGCTTTAATGAGACTTGAGCTGATCAGACCCCATACAAGAAATTTCCAAAGCTTTCTCTCTCAAGTCTCCTACATTGCAACTTACCCAAGCGCACCCTCTCATTTAGAAGATCTTATACAAAAGCCTACTTTAAGAGATTTAAAGCATCTTATTTACCTCTCCTCTCTTTATGAAGAGACGAACCTTTTGGAAAGAATTCTTGCAAACGTAACTTGTGCGTCAAAAAATGCTCCCACAATAGAAAATATATTAACTGAAGAAATAAGTTTTAAAACAGAGTTTGACTCTCCACCAACGCTCTCACCCCCGTGGGCCTATTTTGTAGAAAAAAAATTACAACTTCCCGAAAATGGAATTATTCTTCCAAGACAATTTAGAGATAGCGATGTTCTCTTAGGAGATAGAGGCTTTTTCTCTTACCAGGCAACAACTCTTTTGAGCTCCCAAGAACAAAGACTTCCTGTCCATGTTGTAGGTTTTTATGATCCAGGGGTTATTTCAATAGGCGCTAGATTTATTTTATCAGACCCCTCTTTAGTACACACAATGAATGTAAATTGCCAAACAACAGCAATTGCCCCCCTTTTAACAAATGGCATTCAAGTTTGGTTTAAAGATTACAAAAAGACAGACAGAGTCAGAGAAATACTTTCAAAAGAATTTGAAAAAGAAGGGATTAGTCAATATTTTGATATTGTTCCTTATTACGAATACGAGTTTGCAAAAGAGCTTATTGGTCAATTTCAAAGCGATCGTTATCTTTTTATGCTTGTAGGTGTTCTCATTTTAACAGTTGCCTGCTCAAACATCATTTCACTACTTTTGCTACTAGTAAACGATAAAAAGCATGAAATTGGCATTTTACTCTCACTTGGTGCAACAAAGAAAAGTATTGCTTTTATCTTTGGAGGAATTGGCGTAACAGTTGGTTTTATTAGCTCCCTTATTGGAGTTTCATTAGCCTATTTTACCCTTTCTCACATCGATCTATTTGTAAACTTATTAAGTACTATTGAGGGTAGAGATGCGTTTAATCCTCTGTTTTATGGCGATTCGCTACCAAACGTAATGAGCCTAAAGGCGCTTTTATTTGTCCTAGTTGCTTCACCGCTACTATCTTTTTTTGCAGGTCTTATTCCTGCTATTAAAGCATGCAAATTAAAGCCGTCTGCTATTTTGAGGTCGGAATGAATAAAAACTTTGTGTTAAAAGCAGAAAAAATCACCAAAGAGTTTTATCACCCTGAAAAAATCGCTGTTTTAAAAGAGATCTCTTTAGAGATTAAGCCTAATGAAAGCGTCGCAATCACGGGTGTATCAGGCTCTGGAAAAAGCACTCTCTTGCAAATATTGGCAACTCTTGAAGAGTCTACCTCGGGTTCAATCTATTTTTATGGAAACCTCATTAGACCCAGCATGATTTCTGAAATTCGGAATAAAAAATTTGGATTTGTTTTTCAATCCAGTAATTTACTCGAAGAGGAAAGCCTGCTTGAAAATGTTCTCTTAAAAGCAAAAATTGCAAGAAGACCTACTTTTAAAGGGAGTCAAGCGTATGAAGAGGCTTTAGCTCTTATCAACCAAGTAGGTCTTTCTCATAGAGTGAAGTTTCCAGTAAAATACCTCTCTGGTGGAGAAAAGCAGCGTGCTGCAATTGCAAGAGCTTTTATGAATAACCCCGACCTAATTTTGGCCGATGAACCAACTGGTAATCTTGATAAGTATTCTAAAGAGCAAGTTGAAACTATTTTGCTTACTTCTTGCCAAAAATTTAATAAATCTTTGATAGTTGTAACACACGATAATAATTTTTTAAAACTTGTGGAAACTAAGCTACAACTAGAAAAAGGAATATTACTACCATGCAATTCTTGCTAGAAGAAAAGCTTGAAAATTCTCTTTTGAAAATATCTAATCAAAGACTTAGAGACGCAAGTCAGTACGCACTTTTTTCAGGCGGAAAAAGACTTAGACCAAAAATGCTTCTCTCTATTGCAGGAAATGAGGGCCTAGATATTGCTGCTGCTATCGAGATGATTCACACATACACCCTCATACACGACGATCTTCCCGCAATGGATAACGATGATTTTCGAAGGGGCAAACCAACTCTACATAAAGCGTTTGATGAATCTACTGCAATTTTAGTTGGAGACCTTTTATTAACGCTTGCATTTGAAATTGTTTCAGAAAGCTTACTCCCATCTGCACTAATTGTGAAAATCACGAATCTAATCGCAAAAAATGTTGGCGCAAATAGCTTGATTGAAGGGCAATTTCTAGATCTTCAATCAAAAAACCAAACAATTTCTTGGCAAGATTATCAAAAAATTGCTTCATACAAAACAGCGAATCTTTTTACTACAGCTCTTTTATCAGGGGCCTATATTAAAAATCTTTCTCAAGATGAAATTGCTACCTATTCTCAGTTTGGACAGACATTTGGCCTCCTCTTTCAAATGAAAGATGACCTAAAAGACCAAAATTCCCAGGCTTCTTCAGAGGAGCTTGAAAAAGGTTGCAATCTTCTCTTTTTTCACGCAGAACACTTACTTTCAAAACTTTCCTCTCCTAATCGCTTTCTTTCTGATTGCTTAAGCTCTTTATCTAAAATGGCTGTTACCGAAATGTCTGACCAAACATTCAACGCGGTTTCAATCATATCTAAAAACGCATAAAACGGTAGAATTAGCGCCATCATAGTGAGAGGGACGTTCATCCAGAGTAAAAATGTAGAACTTAAAAAAAAGCAACCCATAGGAACACCTGCATTTCCTATTGCTGCAAGAGTCGCAAGAAAAATCCAGGTGACAAGTCCGATTGGAGACGAGTTAATTCCGTATATTTTTGACACAAATAAAACTGTAGCTAATATAAATGCAGCACACCCGTTCATATTAATAACTGTACAAAGAGGGAGTGAAAAACTTGCAACTTTAGAAGAAATCCCTAATTTCTTTTCTGCTACCTCCATACTTAAAGGAAGTGTTGCGTTAGATGACTTAGAAAAAAATGCAAGAAGGATAGCATTTATTGAGCCCTTTGCAGTTTTTATTGGAGAAATTCCCTTCATTTTTAAAATAATAGGAATTACAACAAACCCTTGTATTATATTTGCAAGGATCACTACGGTTAAATAGAGAACTAAACTATGAAACTGACCAAAATTTCCACGCAAATCTTTTACAAGTAAAAATGTAAAGGCCCAAATTGCTAAAGGGATAAAAATTGTAATAAACTCGGCAACTTTCAAGAGAGCTTTAAAAAGCGATGAGAACATCGAGCTTAAAAATATGCTATTTTCTTTAGGCAATTTTAAAATTGCAATTCCTAATAAAAATCCAATCAGAGCAACCCCTATCACATTATTTTCCAAAAATGCCTGCACAAAGTTTCCAGGCATAATATTTAGAAAAAATGAAAAATAGCTCTCATTTTGTAAAATTTCCTTCCCTTCTAAACCAATTTCTAGATTTTTTGCAGGATCTATGATAAGAAATAAAGCGAGCGAAACTGAGGCTGCAAGCAATGTGGTAAAAAGAGTGTATCCAAAAACCCTCTTCCCTAAATTCTGCATCTCATTTAAACCCTGCATATTAGAAATTGTTGCTACGATTGCCAAAAAAACGATGGGAGTTGCAATCAACTTTAAAAAATTCATAAAAATGGCTTTGATACTCTCGGCAAAGAGAGCTATAAACGACACATCTAAAAAAGCAGCAAAAATTCCCGTCATGATAGCAATCAGCATAAAAGCGTATGACTGAAACAGTTTTTTCATACATAAACCTCTTTTTTTAAATTAGTTAAAATGTTTATGACTGTTAAGACAATTAAAGCAGGATAAATAATTTGCAAAATCGGGCCTAAAAATGCCGAAATTTTATCGAACTTTAAAGTTGCTACTAAATAAGTAACTATTAAAGAGAGTACGAGCAAACTTCTATAGCTAAATTTTTCTTTGCATATTTCTTTTTCTAAAAAATCGGTAAACGCTGAAATTAGAGCAACTGCGGTTGTAAGACAAGCAAGACCTATTGCAAAACAGACAAAAATGCCTGCATAAGGCCCCATTAATTTAAAGGTAATCTGACTCAAAATTTCATCTCTCATAAAATCACCCCCATGCATAGCTGCTATAAAACTAAATCCTGCATAGATTAATATTAAAAGTGTCATGGCAATCAGACTTGCCTGCAAAGCAATTCTATTTTTATGAACATTTGTTTTCAAAAGAGAGCAAATCGAAGATGAAAAGAAAAAGGCTGCAAGAAGATCCATTGTATTATATCCCTCTTTTAGCCCCCTAAAAAAAAGCTCTATACCATAAGACTCTACAACTTTTAAATGAGAAGGATAAATAAAACCTAATAATATGATTGCAATAAGAGATAGTAATAAAAGAGGTGTTAAAAAAACACCCAATAAACTAAGCAATCTTTTTTTTGAGGCTGCGCAAAAATAAATGACAAGACATGAAAGCAGAGCAAATAGATACATGGAGACTTGAGGTAAAAAACTCTTTAGAGTTGAGTATGCAAGTGCTATACAACGGGGTGTTGACCCCATAGGACCTAGTAGTAGAATAGTAAAAAAAGCTGTTAAAAACCCTGGTGTTTTCCCCATTTTACCAAAAAACTTTCTTTTATCCCCTTCGTATTTAATCATCGCATAAACCCCCATAAATGGGACTAATACGGCTGTAAAAATAAGACCTAAGATAGAAAAAAAAGTTTTATCACCCCCCAATTGCCCAATTGCGAGGGGAAAAATAATGTTGCCTGCCCCAAAGAACATAGAAAACATGGCAAGACCTACAGCTAACGAATCTTTATTAAAAAATTTCATCTCTTTTCCTTAAGTAAATTTGGTGTCTAGAAAAAACTAACAGATAAAAAAGGTAGTGCGCTTAGCGCACACAAAGATCAGAGAAAACTCTAACAAAGAATAAATCCATGGTTTTTAGTTTACCTAGATTGCGCAATTTAATACAATGGCTATTAGATGAAATTTTATCTCTTTCTTTTTTTTCTAAGCCTTTCAGGAGAGCTTTTAGCCCCCATTTTATTCCCTCAAATACGAATTTTAGGCTTTATGCCAATTATTCTCTTTGCCCTTTCTAGGCTCTCCTTACCAAAAACAGTTTGGGTGGCCTTCATAGCGGGCCTAACAGTAGATGTATATGCTAAAACTACACCTCTTGGTTTTTTTGCTTTAAACTACATACTTTCTGCTCTTTTTCTCTCCCGATACAAAAAGTTTTTTTCTGAAGAAAAGACTGTTTCTTTTATGTTTTACGCCTCTTTTTTCTCCTTTGTCTCAACTCTACTCCACTTTTTTCTCTACCCTTTCTTAGGCTCCCCTATCAAACTTACTCTTATTTCCCTATTCACCGATTTGATTTGCATGCCTCTCTTGGATGGGATCTATACTTTAATTTGGGCAATATTACCCACTTTTTTATACAAGTATCTCACAGATCCAAAACAAATTCAGTTTTATAAAACTAAATTAGGATTATTTAGAAATGGCTTATCAAGAATTGTTAGTAAATGACATACCGATATCAAGCCTTGAAAGTGTTGCAATCTCAGCAATTTTAAGAGCCTCAGATGTCGTAAAAGAGGGGTTTTACTCTTCTTTAACTATTTCTGAAAAATCAGGCCCCCACGATGTGGTTACACAATTTGATAAAGAGGCCGAAAAAGTGATTATCGAGACAATTTCTAAAAGTTTTCCTAACCACTGTTTTTTAGGTGAAGAATCAGGCTTAAGAGGTGTTTTTAGCAAAGAAATTACATGGATCATCGATCCTATCGATGGAACTTGGAACTTCTCTAGACAAATCCCTTCATTTGGTTGTTCCATCGCGGCGATGTTTGAAAACACGGTTTATGTAGGTGTTGTAATTGATCCAATAGCAAACGAACTTTTTGTAGCCAAAAAAAGCTATGGCGCTACAATGAATGGAAAACAGTTAAGTGTAAGTTCAAGATCTAATCCTTTCATATCTGGAGTCTCTCTTCGATTAGAAATGCTAACATCGATCCCAGAAAATATCGGGATTTTAAGGAGATCTGGCTCGACTGTTTTAGATATGTGTTATGTCGCAAAAGGATCTTTAGAAGGTTTTATTGACAGACACATTAACGTTTGGGACTTTGCAGCCTCCATGCTGATAGTGCAAGAAGCAGGCGGTGTTGTTACAACACTTGATCAATCAAAGCCAATTCTTGACTCGCCTAAAAAACAGAGCATTATAGCAACTAACGGACTCATTCACAAGGAATTAATAAAATGGATATCTCAGGAAAAGAACTAGCAAAACAGTTTCAAGAGAAGTTAAAAGAAAAAATTTCTCGAGAAAAACACTCTATCACTTTAGCTTTTGTTCTAGTTGGAAAAGATCCTCCCTCTCAAGCATATGTCCGCATGAAAGAGCGGGCTTGCAGTGAAGTTGGCATCAAGTCCTTAAAAATCGAGCTACCAGATGAAACAACCGAATTTGAGCTTTTAGAACTAATTGGGAATTTAAATTCAGACCCTTCTATCAACGGTATTCTTGTGCAAATGCCTCTTCCTTCTCAAATTAACGAAGAAAAAGTTCTCTTAACGATAGATCCAGACAAAGACGTAGATGGCTTTCACCCTTTTAATGTAGGAAAAATGATAACGGGAGATAAACATGCAATTATCCCTTGCACACCTTTAGGAGTTTTAAAACTGTTAGAGGCATATCAAATTGAGACTAAAGGCAAGCATGTCGTTGTTATTGGGAGAAGCAATATTGTGGGACGACCACTAGCTAATCTTCTTTCCCAAAAAAGAGCGTATGGAAATGCAACTGTCACTTTAGTGCACAGCCACTCAAAAGATCTTTCAAACATTTGCAAACAGGCAGATATTTTAATTGCCGCAATCGGCAAACCATTATTTGTTACAAAAGAGATGGTAAAACCAGGTGCTGTCGTCATAGATGTTGGTATTAACAGGGTAAATGACAAAATTGTAGGTGATGTTAATTATTCTGACGTAAAAGAAATTGTCTCTTTTATTACTCCAGTTCCAGGAGGAGTAGGACCTATGACAATTGCCATGCTTTTAGAAAACACATACCTTCTTGCTAAAGAACAAAATTGCTCTTTGTCATAAATCACTCTTTTCGATAGAGTGAGAATAAACCAAGAGATATTCAACCATAGGGATTTTCTAAAGAAAAATTCATAATGCGCTTTAACCAAAGTGCTTTGAAAAACCTTCTTATAAAAGTAGGCTAAAAAATCAAAGCAAACATGATAAAAAAGAGAAAATTTCACTTTTTTAGTGAATTTGTTAACAGAGCCAAATTTAAGTTAGACTTAGTTGATACTAGAGGCCGCTCTGCTACTAGAACATAGAATAGCCTGCAAGGAATTTAAAGATAGAGATTATGAGAACAAAAAACCAATATTTGTATCACAAGCGGTATCTATGTCAGTGAAAAAAAAAGGGATTCTTGAGGGGAAATTAAGCCTACACAGCAAAGGTTTTGGTTTTGTTTCACCTACAAATGAAGATCATGACGATGTTTTTATCCCAGCTTCCCAACTAAAAGGTTCTATTGATGGCGACATTGTTGAAATCGTAGTTGTCGCAAAATCAGCTAAAGGATTTGAAGGAAAGGTTGTTAGACTTGTCAAACGCGAAAGAAAAAAAATAGTCGGCATCGTTGTAAACGTTTTAAAAACTGGAGATGCTGTTATTTACTCCCCTGTCGTTGGTGAAGAGAGGGATATAATTTTAAATAAAGTAGCAAAAAAGAAATGGAGACAGGGTGATAGAGTTTTGATGCAAATTGAAAAAACTACCCCTGGAAAGGTTTTTTGTAAATTTTCAAAACTATTTGGGAATATAGATGATCCAACAATCGATACAGAAGTTGCCATCGCAGAATATGACATTCGGAAAGATTTTCCTAAAACGGTTTTAAAAGAAGCGCTCTCTTTTAATCAGAAAAACTCGATAAAAAAAGAGGATCGCGTCGACCTAACTGACTTAACCTGCATGACAATCGATCCTGTTGATGCCAAAGACTATGACGATGCTTTATCGATTACAAAAGATAAAAAAGGACACTACCATTTAGGCGTTCACATAGCTGATGTCTCACATTTTGTAAAAGTAGGCTCAGCTTTAGATAGAGAGGCATTTAAAAGAAGCAACTCGACTTACTTTTTAGACGGGGTTGTGCCCATGCTTCCCCACGAGCTATCAAGCGACCTTTGTAGCCTAAAAGAAAAAGTAACCAGACTGACAGCGTCCGCCCTTATGGAATTTGACTCTAAGGGGAACTTGCTAAAATACAAGTTTGTTCGCTCAATTATAAAAAGTAAAAAGCGTTTTACCTACGAAGAGGCTAAAGAAGTACTCGATGGCAAAAAAGAGAGCGATTTAATTAATGAACTAAACCTTTTAGTAGAACTTGCTCTTATTTTAAAAAAGCAGCGGAAAGAGAGGGGTAGCGTTGAACTTTCGATGCCTGAAATTAAACTAACTCTTGATGAAAAAAAGGTTCCAAACGGCTATCGACGGATTGAATATGACATTACTCACCAAATGGTTGAAGAGTTTATGTTAAAAGCTAATGAACTTGTTGCAAAACACCTTCTTGATCAAGGAAAGGATGCAATTTTCCGTATTCATGAAGAGCCGAACCCAGAAAATATGAAAGAATTTTATGGCTACGCAAGACTTATAGGATTTCAAATTCCTCCAGAGCCTGAAGAAAAAGATTTAATTACACTATTTGAAAGAGCTCAAAACTCCCCTCTCTTAGAGCAACTTGCAATAAGATTTATCAGAAGTATGAAGCTTGCTGTATACTCAGAAAATAACATTGGCCATTTTGGACTTGCTTTAGAAAACTATACTCATTTTACAAGCCCTATTAGACGATACTCAGACTTGGTTGTTCATAGACTCTTGTTTGATAAAAATTATACCCCAAATCTAAAACTGATATCTCTTTGGTGCACAGAGCAAGAAAGAAAAAGCTTTAAAGCTGAAATGAGTGTGATTAAACTAAAAAAACTCCGCTATTTAGAAAAAATTATTTCTGAAACAAAAGATAAAATTTTTTCTGTTACAATCACAAACATCAAACCTATGGGCATCTTTTTTGATCTGGATTTTATTGGCTTTGAGGGCTTTATCCACGTATCCAATTTAGGACATGAATACTACCACTTTGATGATAAAAGACGGGTTTTCACAGGTGATGCCACAGGTCAAACTTACTCTATAGGAAAACCGATTCAAGTGATGATTGAGTCTATTGACCTTCTTTTAGGCGAATGCTCTTGGTCTCTCTTAAGATAAGAAAACTAAAAATTGTATAAAAAAGTTACAATTTTTCCACCCTTTTGATATATTAAAATAAAAAAATTAATATTATAATTTAATAATAAAAAAGGAGAATAATTTATGTTGTTTTTATTAAGTTTAAATCTATTGCTGCCAATTTTTATTGCAGTTACATTTTTTTCAAAAAAAATCATGGTACTACCATGGGTTATTGCTTTGAACGTGATAACAAGTATTTTGACAATAGTTTTTCATCTATTTTTCTTTCTACCAATTAAATAGCTAAATAGGGTCAAACATTTGACCCTATTTCCCCCCTTTAAAAAGGCTTCACCTTATTTATCTATCAGCGTAATATGGGTCCATGAAGAAGTACTTTTTAACAGGCGTTATTTTACTACTACCTATCGCTCTTACACTTGCGATTATAGCTTTTGTCGTTAACTTTCTTACTAAACCTTTTATGGGGGTTGTTGCCCATATACTATCTAGCTATCAAATTGCTAATAAAGGATTTCTAATTTTTTCTCCTGAGCAAACTCTTCGTTATACGAGCCAACTCATTATATTAGTCTGTCTTTTCTTAGTCATTTTGACACTTGGAATGTTAGCCCGTTATGTTTTTATCAAATGGATTTTCCTTATCGGCGAAAAAATTTTACATAAACTTCCTCTAGTCAACAAAGTTTACAAAACTACAAAAGATATTGTAACTCATTTGTTCAGTCATGGAAAAAACACTTTCAGAAAAGTTGTTTTAGTTCCATTTCCCGGACATGATATTTATGCAATTGGCCTTCTTTCAGAAGATGCTCCTAAAGAGTGTTCAGAAAAAATCGGGGAAGAGCTTCTCTCTGTTTTTGTTGCAACAGCCCCAAATCCTGCTACAGGGTTTGTTATTATGTACAAAAAAAGTGATCTCATTTTTTTAGACATGAAACCAGAAGATGCAATTAAGTACATCGTCTCCTGCGGAGTTGTTACCCCTGAACTCAACGGAAATCAGCCATGAGAAAAAACCTTTTATCGGGTCTTATTATTCTTCTACCTATTACCATAACTTTATGGTTAATTCGATTTTTCATAGATGTTTTAACAAACCCGTTTCTAGGCTATGTCCAAAATTTTGTTCTTTTTGCAAGTGACTTACGTCTAAATTTATCAAACCACCAAACCCTTCTTATTTTTATTAGTAGAACTTTAATTTTAATTTTACTCTTCAGCTTTGTTTTTCTTCTCGGTTATCTAGGAAAAAAGATCTTTTTTCACTGGTTTGTTAAAAAAATTCACCTTCTTATTTTAAGAATTCCTTTGATAAACTCTATTTACAAAGCGTGCAAAGATATTATTTCAGCCGTCTTTTCAGATGATGAAAAGATGTTTAGTAGAGTTGTTGCAGTTCCTTTTCCATTCAAAGATTCTAGAACACTTGGGCTAGTTGCCGGCGTTGCTCCTATAGAAATACGAAATAAATTACCTCCCTCTAAGACAAATGCACCTATGAAAGTAATATTTATAGCAACATCCCCCCACCCTACATCGGGCTTTCTTTTACTCACCCATGAGGATCAACTTATAAATTTAGATATCTCATTAGAAGATGCTTTCAAATTTCTTATTTCCTGTGGAATCTATCTTCCCGAATCTCAAAAATAGACTTCTTGCAAACATTTAGAAATTCAGCTATAGTTTTTTCTAAATTAATTAATCTGAATTAAGGAATTTATATGACAAGACCAAGCAAGCAAGAACAAAGACGCATGGTATGTCCTCGCAAGCTGAAATGCTCTTTCGCTAAGAAGACAGGACCTAAAAAAGATAATTTGCCTCATGGGTACAAACCCCTTGAAAATTCAGTAAAAAATAATCATGTTTTTATAGCTAAGGTGAAATAATGTCTAAACACGGAAGTTACGGAAAAGCAAATAAAGGGACGAAAAAACGAAACGTTTTTACCCGTTTTGAGCGTATTAAGTTGATGAAATCAAGAGATCATTGGAAAGATAGAGCTTCTGTATTCGGTCTTCCAAAAACAAAAGTACCGTCATAAATAACTTTTGTGAAGATTCTTCAACACAATAACCAAGCTGATCTTTTTATTGATAAAAAAAAAGTGAAAGCAATTGTAGAAGAGATATTTGTATTAAAAAATATCTCTTTTACTGAGTTGATTATACATTTTGTCACACAAGAAGAAATATCCCGAATTCATAAAGATTTTTTTAATGATCCAACACCAACAGATTGCATTACATTCCCTATTAGAGAAAAAAATCTACTAGGAGAAGTTTTTATATGCCCTCTCGCTGCTATTGAGTATTCTCCCGAAGACCCCTACAAAGAAACCACGCTTTATCTTGTGCACACAATTTTGCATCTCATCGGATATAACGATATTGACCCAAAAGAGGAAATCGAAATGCGAAAGGGCGAAAATGAGATCATGGATCATCTGATCAAAAAAAACCTCGTGTTATCTAATCAAATTCCAGCTATATAAACCTCATGACCCTAAAACCTATCCTTCTCCCTTTTTTCTTTTTGTTTGGAGCTTCGATCTTAATGGCGATAAAAACTGCTATTAAAGATTTTACTCCATCTGAGCTTGAAGAGGAGTTTTCAAAATCAACTATTCATTTTTTTGTTATAAAAAAACTTGGAACTCTATTTTCGTCAAAGACGCAAACCCATTCACCCACTCTGAAAGATTTTTTAAATTTATGCAGCTCAATAAGCTATATAATATATGGCACAAGTGGGGCGATTTTTTTAATTTCAAACGATTTTTTTCGTGAAGGAATTCAAATCACTCATTCCGCAAAATTATTAATTTCCTTAACCTGGGCATTTAGTGCGATTTTTTTTCTCCTCTGCATTGCATTATGCTTTTATTTTCTGCTCCATTTTTTTGCAACTCATGCCAAAATCGCAACACTGAAACTTTTTTCATTTTTCTCATCTATCTATGCAATTGTGCTCTTTCCCCTTGTTTATCCTGTTTTGTGGCTTGAAAAAAAGCTCTCCCCGACCTCAACATCTCAAAATTTAACCTCCTCTTCACAGCATTTAAAAAAACGACTACTCGATCTTTTAGAAGAAGCTGAACGTCAAAATCTTTTTGATCCAATGGAGAAAAAACTCGTCTCTTCAATCGCTCAATTCGGAGATCTTGTTGCAAGAGAAATTATGGTCCCAAGACCCGACATGCTTTGTCTTCCTGAAAAAGCAACAGTCTATGAATCTCTCAAGCTCTTCATTCAAGAGGGTTATAGTAGAATTCCTCTTTTTAGCGAAAGTATTGATGATATAACAAGCGTCTTACTTTATAAAGATGTGATGGAATTTTGTGTAAACTGTTTAGAAAAAAACTCTCTTGATGAAATTAAAACAACATTTGTCTCAACGCTCTCAGGTGAAATATTATTTTCTCCTGAAAATAAAAAAATAAGAGACCTATTTAGCGAAATGAGGACTAAAAAAATTCACTCCGCTATTGTTGTAAATGAATACGGTTGCACAGAAGGTCTTATTACTATTGAAGACATTTTAGAAGAACTAGTCGGCAGCGAAATTAGAGATGAGCATGACGTAGGAGAAGAAATTCTTTATAAAGAGACAACTGACAAAAGCTGGATTGTCGATGCAACTATGAGCATTATTGATGTTGAAAAAGAGCTTGGCATAGAACTTCCTCATGGTCCTGAATATGAGACAATTGCAGGATTTATTTCTTTGCAAGCAAGGTCTATTCCAAAACCTGGAACAATCGTTCATGGAGAAAATTTTCATATAGAAGTTTTAAAAAGCGATGAACGGCAAATCATAGAAGTAAAAATTACACCCGAAAAATCAGAAAGACTCGATTTGTAATAGCGAGATAGAGTATAATTTTCAAAAAAGGATTTTTTTATGGCTAGATCTATTTGCACAGTTGAACCAGGTGTTGCGCGTGCCGGTGAAGTCGGTACTTGGAAATTTGTTTTTATATCCCCCTCTCATCTTCCTGCCAATACATGTTTAAGATTTGATCCCCTCTCAACGGGAAAAGCGGGCGAATGGCAGTTACCTGAAGCAAGCTCGAAAGCAAAAGGGAACGCTATCTGGCTTTCACTTCCTAACGGAAAATCTGTTTATCCAAAAGCTCTTGAAATAGATGATCAGCAGTTTGTCTATGATTTTAACCTCCCTGAAGAAGTCTCTAATGGAGAAAAACTAGTCATTACAATTGGTTGCCCTCCACAAAAACCAGGACAGGGAACGCTGTCTCAATCTTTTACACAAAGAAGAAAGCCATTTCATCTCTATGTAGACACAAAAGGAAAAGGAGACTTTAAAGACAAAGATCCTGAAATTTTTTCGTTAGATGTGAGAGGAAACAAACTAAATAATATTAGGATTATTGCCCCCTCTGTAGTTTTTAAAAACAGCAGATTTGATGTCTTTTTGAGATTTGAAGATGCCTTTGGGAACTTAACAGGAAATGCTCCCGAAGGAACTTTAATTGAGCTTTCTTATGAACACTTACGAGAGAATTTACAGTGGAAGCTTTTTGTCCCTGAAACAGGATTTCTAACTTTACCTAATCTCTATTTTAATGAGAGTGGAACCTACCATCTAAAACTAAAAAATCTATCAACAAACGAAATCTTTACATCTCCGCCTATTCATTGCTTCCAGGAACAGGGAAACCATTTATTTTGGGGTAGCCTACATAACAATTCTTCTCGCTTTCAAACAGCAGATGAGATTGAATCTTCTCTTCGTTACTATAGAGATGATAAAGCCTACCAATTCTATGCAACTTCTCTTGATGAATCAGAAGAGGCTACAACTAATGATGACTGGAAGCTAACTTCAAATCAAGTTGCCGAATGTAATGAAGAAGAGAGATTTGTTACCTTACTCGGCTTTCAATGGGTCGGTGAAGCGAGTGCAGAAGGCTCTAGACATATTATTTATGCAAAGGATAATAAGCCACTTTTAAGAAAAAAGGATGCTAAATCGAATTCTTTGAAAAAATTATATAGCCACCACTCTCCAAAAGAGCTTCTTTCTATTCCATGCTTTACTATGGCAAAAGGGTATTCTTACGATTTTGATAAATTCCATCCAGAATTTGAACGAGTTGTTGAAATTTACAACTCTTTTGGATCGTCTGAATGCTCTAAAAAACAGGGAAATCCAAGACCCATCCAAGCAAATTCAAGAAAAGGGATTGCGGAAACTGACGAGGGTTCTATCAGAAATGCACTCAACCAAGGGTTTCGCTTTGGTTTTATAGCAGGCGGCTTAGACAATAAAGGAATTTATAAAGACCTAAACGAGGAATCTCAAGCAATTTACTCTCAAGGTCTTACAGCTATATTAGCACCTGAATATTCGAGAGATGCCCTTTTCAACGCACTATATAATAGAAAGTGCTACGCAACTACCGGTGCAAGAATAGTTGTCTATTTTAATATTGCTGGCGCTCCGATGGGATCTGAACTCAATTCAAAAGATAAACCAGGTCTTTTATATAACCGTTTTATAGATGGTTTTGTTGCGGGTACAGCCCCTCTTGAAGAGGTAGCGATTTTCAGAAACGGATCTCTTTTAACATCTTTTAAAGACCAAAAAGAGACATTTTCATTTGAAACTTATGATGATGAGCCGCTAGAAAAAGCAATTCTTACCCCTGATTTGGATAAACCTTTTACATATTATTATTTAAGAGTTATTCAAAAAGATGGTCATATTGCCTGGAGCTCACCTATTTGGATCGATTACATTCCTGAAGAAAAGAAAAAGATCCGTAAAAAATAGCTTAGTAGTTATATCTTAATTCATGAGAGCTTTATTTTTTGTAACCCTTATTGGGTTTTCTTTCCTAGTTGGAAAAGAAAGCCCAACCCCCGACAAACGTCATATTCTTTACCTTATGTCTGTTAAAGAAGTTGATCAGGCGATTGATGAATACTTAACTCTATATAGAAGTGAAAAAAAACACGATTTTGAAGTTCTTGAACAAATTTGCATGGCTCTTTTAGA
Organism: Chlamydiota bacterium; assembly: GCA_016866545.1. GTDB lineage: Bacteria > Chlamydiota > Chlamydiia > Chlamydiales > 2-12-FULL-49-11 > VGMD01. The sequence continues at coordinate 67,538 of VGMD01000005.1, forward strand.
GGCTGGGAGCAAAAGTCCAAACCCAGAAGACCAGCTATTAACTCTATTTGGCATTTCACTTTCAGGATCTAGCAATTTTTTTCTTAATTTTTTAGATACTGCGATCAAAAGCCCTTTTCCTGAAGTTCAAGCAGCAGCTCTTCAAATATTAAACACCGTTCACGAAGATAAAAGTAACGAATTAATTTCTATTGGCCTCAAATCCAATTTTTTACAAATTAGGTTTGAAACATTGTTTTATCTAATTCATAGAAAAACTATGAATTCACTAGGTCAAGTTGAATCTCTTTTAAACCTCCTTCCACCTGCAGCAAAACCTTTGTTTGTAGAACTTTATGCAATTCATGGCTCTTTTGAGTCTATTCAAATTCTTAAGCAGCTTATTAATGACAGAGACCCTCATGTAAGAATCACTGCTATACTCTATTCTGCCCTATATCAAAGAGATGATCTTTTGCAAACGATTAGATCTTCATTAACACATAGTGACCCTCTAATCAAAGAGGCAGCAAGCTTTGCCTTGGGCTATTTAAAAGATTTGAATTCAGTCGAATCACTTAAAAAAATTGCCGCTTCTTCCAACTTTCCTGAAACCAAATTAGCCGCGCTTATCTCCCTTTACCGAATGGGACATAGTGAGGCTACAATCGATATCAGTAGATTAGCAAAAGAGGGAAACCTTTTTGCAATTACACTTCTTGGGGAAATTTCAGGAAGTGATACTCTCTTAGAAGAGCTTGCTCTTAGCAAAGATAGCAATATCAGCTTGAACGCTGTAATATCTTTACTTGCAAGAAAAAATTGTGCTGTGCTTCCTCATTTAATAACCCTTCTTGATACAGACATAAACTCATCGGGATTCACACCATTCACCTCCCCGGGTCATGCACTAATTGCGTGGAAAAAAGTATCGCCTGGCACTCTAAAAGATAAAGATCAAAAAAATCACCTAAAAGCAGTCTCTCTTCATTTTCAAGAAGATTTACTAGCAAAAGCATTAGAACTCCCGGGCAAAAGTTTTCTCGAGCTTGCAAAATCCTTAATGCAAAGCAAACAGACTAAATTGCTCCCTCTTCTTATTCGCCTGTTAGAAAATGAGGGGTCTGAAGAGACTAAAGCTCTCCTTATTGAAAAAGCATACGCTCCACTCAATCCTCTCTTAAGAAGTTATTGCAAGTTAGCTTTATATCGCATGCACATCAACGATTTCTACCGAACTGAATTTCTAAAATGGTTAGCTCACCAAAAAAACACAAAAATGATTGAATTCAGACCGATGCTTGAAGGAGATTCAAGCAAGCAAAAACACAACGGAAATTTTACACTATCTCCTGAAGAAATTAGCGGATTATTTGTTGAAGCTTTTGACGCGCTAGCTTCTAATCACGATCTAGATGGAATTGAATTTCTTTTAGAGTCCCTTCGCGATGGTCACACAAAAAATCGGTACGCCTTTGCAGGTCTTTTGCTTAAATCAATTCATTAGATATGACACTGTTAACAAATTCATTCGAAAGTTAAATTTTGATTGATTATTTTACTGCGCCTTATTCCTTGCTTTTGACTCACCTCCATCAACTGTATTAATTTTAAGGAAAAAACTATCACTTCAAATTCCATTCACTATATAGTCGTTCTCTATGAAAAAGATCCCTTTTTTATTTTGTCTCTCACTTTTTATACAAGCTTCAACAGAAGAATTACATATCGAAGTAAACGATCCTATCTACAAAGATGGCGTCTTATTTACACATAACGGCGGCGTAATTCAATCTGAAAAATTGCGAGTACAAGCACGCAATTTAGAACTTAAAGAAGTAGGCGGTGCAAAAATTTTGACAGCTACGGAAGACCTTTTCTTAATTTACGGAAAAAAGTTTTTTGTAGGTGATTTGTTTACATACAACTTTTCGACGCAGCAAGGCTTTATCAAAAATGGTATTTGTAATGCAGAGAGTGTTTTTATTGACGGTGAAACGATTCTCTTCAACAGCAAGGGCGGCGTATCTATTGAAAAAGCAGCTTTAACAACCTCTGAAAACAAAAAAGCTCCTATTTTGCTTAAAGCAAAAGATGTAAACATGAATGAAGAGTATAAAGTGAAAGCAAAAGGACTTACTTTATCAGCTTATGATACCCCTCTTCTTTATGTCCCGTCCTACTCGAGAAATGTAAATAAAAAATTCCAATCAGAACCTTCTGTAACCTATCGAGCAACCTGGGAGAGAAAGCAGGGCCCTTTATTTCTTATGCGCTATAGAGTTTATGATGGAGATGATTTAAAAGTATTTTGGCGCGGAGAATTTCGATCTAAAATCACAAAAGATCGCTATTTTATTCCAAGAGGAGCGGGAACTGCTATCGAAATTGATTACGCTGACCCATCAAAAAAACTATTTAAGTTTGCTTCTCGAAATTTTTACGCCTACGATACATTCTATAATGACACTGATCCAAATAAATATAGATCCCGCTACCGCATTCAGGGGTTATTTAACGGAACGACCAAAGATAAAAAAATTGAAACCTTTGGTAGGTGGGATGCCCTTTCAGACCGAAATATGAGATCTGATTTTCCGACACAAATGTTTGAACTTCAGACCCTTGAAAGAACAGAAGGGTTTATAAAAGCAAGATACGATACAGCATTTACATCTCTTTACGTAAGACCTCGAATTAACATGTTTCAAGGGTTTAAACAAGAATTACCTACAATCAAAGTTGCTGTAAAACCTTATGAAATTGCAAAAACAGGGGCGATTCTAGAAAACTATTTTAAGTTAGCCTATCTTGATTACAGCTATTCAGACACACTCCATAATGCTGTATCTGATTTTAGCTCAGCTCGTCTTGAAACTTCTCAAACAGTTTCTAGACCGACAAAAATAGGATTTATTCACATAACACCCAAATTAAGCCTACAAAATATTTTCTATTCTGAAGGGAAAAAAAGCGCAAACAATCTTCAATCGCTTTTCCACTACGATCTTTCTTCGCATACAACTTTAGAAAAAACCTATAGCGATGTAAATCATGAAATCTCTCCTTATTTGGAGTTTCACGGGTTAGCTAACCCAACAATTGATAATAATAACGTCTATATTTTTAGCGTACAAGATGGGTATCACACTATTAACGAGTTAAAACTTGGGTTTAAAAACTCATTTTTCGCTAGAAACGAATTTTCACCAGTTCCTAAATTGTCTTTTGATCTTTATGCTTATAATTTTTTTAGAGCAGATACATTTAATACTCTTATTCCAAAAGGCTATTTAGATTTTGCCTTAAATTATCCAAGCCTAACTTTTCAAACAAATCTTGGATGGAATTTTGAACAAAATAGTTTTGACCATGCAAATTTTGCTCTCTCTTGGACAATAAATGAATACTTTGCAGCTTCAATTGAACTTAGACAACGAAGTAAATTTGAATGGAAAAAAGATCATTTTTCGAACTATATGCTAGATGTTGCAAGGAGTGCGGAAGATCTTTTAAACTCCCCTCTATCTGACGAAAGAACTTCAATTTTTACACGCTGGCAAATTCAACTCTCTCCTCTTACTTCTCTCCAAGTACAAAACCATGTAGGTTTTCGTCCGAACGAGCCCTTCTACCACGAATCAAAATTTGACTTCTTCACAACGATTACAAATACATGGAAACTTCGCCTCTCTTACACAAGAACAGCTCGAGCTAATCAATACTCTTTTGGAATTAACCTAATTTAAAAAAGAGTTCCTTAAAAACTCTCACAGGCTAACTTGAAATTGATTTTTTATCGATTCCAAGACCACTTTCTAATCTTTTAATAGTAAGAATGTTTGAAAAATTTATTGACAAAAATTTAATTCCAGCTAGCGTTTGAAATATGGAATCAATAGACCCTTTAAAAGCTGCACACATGCTCTGTAGTGAAATTATGGAACATGCAAATAAATCAACTGCAAAGACCTATAACCATCTTTTTATTGAGTCTTGCCTTCCACTTCTATAGTGAATTAAAATTTGTTTTTCATATTCCCGGATTTCTCTATAATGTCTGAATGACTTATTCAATTGATCTTAGAAAGAAAGCTCTAAATTATCTTAAAAAGGGCAACT
>VGMD01000006.1 GCA_016866545.1 Chlamydiota bacterium
GCCTCCAGCCGATCTCGAGACACTGCGAAGCATGTTGAGAGGTCGGAGCCTAATATTGCATACGGAGTAATGCTCGGTTTAGATCGTTATCGATGGTGATGGTCATCGCAAATTTGCTTTTAAAAAGTAGGCATTATTTAGAATTAGGAAACAGAGCCATGGAGATCGTAAAAGCCCCAACAATAGCATGCCCATTCAGTCTAGACTATATAAATTCAGCTGCCTCTTTGCAAAAAACAGGTGACAATTCTAAGGTTCAAAAAATAGTAAAATATTTTTTAAAAAATCCAGGCGACTGCTTGTCGATGCTAAAATCTGCCTCTGGCTATTCGGCCTCTCTATTAACAGGCATTCAGAATATGGTTTACAAGGAAATTAAACATCTTTCAAGAGCTCCGAGAGAACCTCTCTTTGCCGGAGCCGGAGCTGGAGCTGGTTCATCAGAGATTGATGTCAAAGAGCTAGAAAAAGAGAGCTCTCAGCCTTATCAAGAACAAATTAAACGAGTCGCAAAAATTTTTAAAGATAGTTCATTCAACGGCATAAATTCACTAAAAGAAGATCTAGTCATAACTTGCAGCGATGGGTCTTGCGTTGTAAGTAAGCGAATTTTTTCTATGCATAATGAATACTTCAGGAGAATGCTATCCTCTAGATCAAGAGAATCAGCAAAAATCGCCTCAGATGAACTTTGCCCTTTACGTCATCATGTGATTGATTATAGAGAATACTCTAAAGATTGCATTGAGGCGTTAAATAGATATTTTTTAGGAACTCTAGATGTTGAAACTCTTTCTTTAAAGACAAAAATGCAACTAATCGAGTTATCCGATATGATAGGAGAAGATGCTCTCTATGACTCATTAAAAATAGATCTCACTAGAGTCTCTTCAAGGTTTAATAGGGAACATAATGTCAGTGCGAAAATTTTTGTAAAAAAGGGAGAGCCTACTAAATGCTTGGTTACACCCGATCAAATTGGTCTCTGTAATAATGATATGAGTGCCTCGCTAGGTATCACCCCTGAAAGTGACCTTGGGTTTTTTCTCTCAACTCTTGTAAATGGCGTTATTTTACAAAGTGACAAAGACAGAGACTTTATTCCTGATGGCATCGAGTTTTTATCAGTTTCATTACAAAAGCGCCTTCGATACGTCTATCTTGCAGATGATTTTATTTCTGAAAACTTGTTAAAAACTGACCTAATTAGAACTATAGGGGAATCTGGATTAGAAATCGGCTACTATTTTGCAAAAAAAGTCACTACCGAATGCCTAAAAACTATTTCATGCGAAGAGAATAATTGTTATTTTGAGAGTGGGCTTTCGATTCATTTTAGCGACGATGCTTTTTCGGGTGAAACAAATCCTGTGGAACTTTTAAAAACATTAGGCTATACATTTACAAGAATAGATACACTTTATGCAAATGAATATGATCATTATAATCTTGTTGAAAGTATAACAAGGGTTGGGGATGAAGTTGGACATGTTTATTTTTCCTCTTATCAAGTTCCTCAGCACGTGCCTCCACGTCCACGTCGTCGCTTTCCTGACCTTCCATCATGATAGCTCTATTAACATAATAGTTAATACGATAGAACTAAATTTGCATTTTATTTAGCTCTAATGCTAACTAACCCTATGAGCGAGCACGGTCTTCTTATTGGGTGCGATAAATATGAAGAGTGGCTTCTTCCTTGGTGGTGGAGCCACTACATAAAGTTTAACGCTTATCCTGTTGCGTTTGCTGATTTTGGCCTTACTAAAAATGGAAGAAAATGGTGCGAAAGTCATGGAGAATGCATAGTTTGCCCAAATCTTTTCTCAAAATCTAATCAAAATCATATTCCTATTAATACAAGGATGTTGTGGGAAAAAGTTTACGGCGAAGGCTTTTGGGAGTTTCGTCCTATATGGTTTAAAAAGCCCTACGCGTGCGTAAGATCTCCTTTTGACAAAACAATTTGGGTCGATTTGGATTGCCAAGTTAAAGGCGATTTAACCCCTTTATTTACTCTTTTAGATCTAAATATTGAACTTGCTGTATTAAAAAATGGGCCTATTCATCAAAAAATCCGTCACGAGCTAAACCTTATTCTTCCAGAAGAAAATCACTACAATTCTGGAGTTATTGTATTTCAGACAAAAAGCCCTACAATAGCAAAGTGGGCAAACCTCTCTCTTGATTCACATGGGTTATTTCCTGGAGACGAAGAAGCGCTATCAAGAGCTATTTATTTTGAAAATCCAAATATGATAGATCTCCCCGATATTTATAATTGGAGCTGGGAATTCCCGCCCAATGAAAATGCGCATATCGTCCACTTCCATGGTCATGGAAAATACAAACTTATCGATGAAATTAATAACTCACCTTACGCAAAAAGATGATGGATGAAGAAATAAAAAATTTTCCTCCCCAATTGATTTTGTAAAGCGGAGTCACATTGGAACAAACATATAACGAGCATTTGCAAATCAATTGAGGAAGAAAAGATTTTGTTTATCCACCATCAGATTTGCGTAAGGTGAGTTAATAAATGTTCACATGCCAAATATAACGATTCGTAATAAAACCTGTGATCCACATAATAAGGCCTCCCCAAAAGGCTGCTGAAAAGGTTTCTATATGAACTCCGTAAGAAATCTCACCTGCAAGCCAGAAAGTAAACACATTAATAACTAATGTAAAAAGTCCGAGTGTTAAAATAGTAATTGGAAGCGTAAGAAACACTAAAACAGGTCTTACAATAGAATTTACAGCACTTAAGATGATCGCAAAAAGAAATGCTTCGTACATGTTGTTAATAGCAAATCCTGGGATTGTATTCCAAATCACCATAACTACTAATAGAGTTAGCCAAAACCGAAATAGCAATAACATTATAGAGAAACCTCAACCGCTAATTTTTTTAGTTCAATGTGATTGTATGCGATCGTTAATGCTTTGTCCAGATCAGAAAACAAATGATTTTTACCAACTTTCTCTAAAAGACCAGATCGATCAAAAATGTCGTATAAATTTTTATTAACTTCTGAAAAAAGAAGGAGAGTTTTATCTCTTTTGGCCTTTTCCCAAACATCGTCAAGAAGTCTTACCCCAGTTGCATCAATCATTGGAACATTTTCAAAACAAAGTATCAAGACTTTTGGTATATAATGAATACCACTGAGAGCTACTTTGAATTTTTCAACGGCAGCAAAGAAAAAAGGCCCCTGAATAGTAAACACTTCGATTCCGTCAGGCAAATTCCTTGCATTTGATTGATCCTTTTCTTTTTTAAGAAAAGCTCCCTTCGAGGAACTCGACATATGCTGCATAAACAAAAAAGCAGAAAGAACCACGCCTGCCTCGATAGCAGTAATTAAATCGACAAAAACAGTTAGAAAAAAAGTTGTAAGAAGGATCAATATATCGTGTTTCGGGCTTAAAAATAGCCTTGCAAAATGTCTCCATTCACTCATGTTGTAAGCAACAACTGCAATGACAGCTCCAAGGGTTGCCATTGGAATTAATTTCACAAGCTTTCCAAAAAACAGCAAAATAAAAACAAGAGTCAACACGTGGATAATTGCTGCTATTGGAGTCTTTCCTCCATTTCGAATATTTGTAGCAGTTCTTGATATAGCTCCGGTTGCAGGAATTCCTCCAAAAAGAGCAGAAAAAATATTTCCTACTCCGCCTGCAATTAATTCCATATCAGAAATGTGTCTTTTTCCTGTCATACCGTCAGCAACAACTGCAGAGAGCAAAGACTCCATACCTGCGAGTAAGGCGATTGCAATTGCTGGAGAAACAAGCCTCATCATCTCTTCCCAACCAACGTTAAGAGGAATACGAAATATCGGAAATGTATTTGGTATCTCCCCAAATCGATCCCCTATAGTCTCTAATGGAAAATTACATAAATAAACTAACGTCGTTGAAATAAAAATAGCAATCAACGCCCCTGGGATCTTTTTTGAAACTCTCGGCCAAAAAACAACTATTGCGATACTCAAAAGCGAAATAAAAAGAGCGTAATAGTTTATCGTTTGTATATTTGCAAAATAGGCATACCATTTTTCTACAAAATCAAGCGGAACTGTTGTTAGTTTAAGACCTAAAAGATCTCTAATTTGCCCCGTAAATAAAACTACAGAAAGCCCACTTGTAAAGCCGATTGTTACAGGATAGGGAACAAATTTAATCATAGCACCAAAGCGCATGCGCCCCATGGCAATCAAAATAAGACCTGCCATAATTGTTGCAATCACTAGCCCATCATAACCATACGCTTGCACAGTTGAATAAATCAAGACAACAAAAGCGCCAGTAGGACCTGAAATCTGTACACGAGACCCTCCTAAAAGAGCTATTAAAAATCCCGCTATTATCGCTGTATATAAACCTTGCTCAGGCCTAACCCCGGAGGCTATCGCAAATGCAATAGACATTGGAAGGGCTAGAATCCCAACAATTAGACCAGCCATTGCGTCTTTAGAAAAGTCTAGAAAAGAATACCCCTCTTCTTTTAAAAGAAGGTATAATTTAGGTCGAAGAGGTTTTTGCATAACAAATCAAGGAAGATCTAAGCTGAAAGGAATGATAATCCGAAAAAAGGGAAAAGTCAACTTGTTGACTAAAAAAAGGAACGGATGCGAAAAGGGCATAACGCACCCATTCCTCACCTTCATTAATTAAAACGAAGGAATCAATAATAAAATTATATTAAAACCATAATTATTTAACAATGATTTATGAAATAATTTATTTCTTTATAGTTGGATTATTAGCAGGAGTTGTCGGTGGGCTCTTCGGCGTAGGCGGGGGTTTTCTATTTATTCCCGCTCAGCTTTTCATTTACAATTATTTTGATATTCCCGAGGAAATCCAAATGAAGATGGCTATTGCAACATCTCTTGGTGCAGTTGTTTTTAATACTTTAGCTGCAAGTTTTGCCCATTATAAAAAAAATGCAATCTATTTTCCTATACTTAAAAAAATTTTACCAGGAATCGTAATAGGCTCTATATTAGGATCTTATGTAACAAAAATGGTGCCGTCTAATCTTTTAGGTTTTATTTTCGGGGCATTTGAATGCCTTTTTGGATTCTATTTTATCATTGCCCGTCCTGTCCATGAAACAACCCCTATAAAAAATATTAACCCATTAATTATGAATACTATAGTCGCATTTACAAGCGGATTGTCTATTATTTTAGGAATCGGAGGAGGTATTTTTTTAATACCTTTGCTAACCCTTCTTCACCTGCCCTTAAAAAAAGCGATAGGCTCTTCATCTTTGGCAACCCTTGCTGTTGCTTTTTTAGGAACAATAACCCTTTTAATCCCCACAATTCCTCTCAAAACAACCACCTTTTCTACTGGCTACCTCTACCTTCCGGCTTTTCTTCCTCTGGCTCTATCGGCAATTATTGGCGCTCCTATAGGGGTTAAATTAACCCACTACCTTCCAACCAAAATTTTAAAAAAATGTTTTGGCTTATTTTTGATTGTTATTGGGATTTTTATATTATTAAAATAGCTAAAAGATCGACTTTGAATTGAGATAAGCACGCCTCTCTTTCCTCTCTTTCTGTAGCTCTATGTGCTCTTTCATAATTTTTTCCTCTTGCGGCTCTTTTAGCTTCAAAATCCACGTTATTAAATGGCTTTTGTACCCATCTGTATTGAATTTTAAACCGTCAACTAACGACCTTAATCTTTGCTGGACAATCTTTTTTTTCGGCAGCCTCCATCCAACAACTCCTCTTAAAGAGAAACATTTTTCTAAATAAATTTTTCTATGCTGAAAAAGATGAAGATCTTGCTTCTGGCAACACTTATAAGCTGCATATGCAGATCTGATAAAAGAGACCTTTTTTTTGTCACAATCTTCAATTGTCATTCTCATTGGGTTTTTAATCGGTAATTCTAGAGAGACTTTAGGTGCTTTTTTTAAAAAATTTAATTCTAGTGACGGAAGCCTTATCCCTTTTAATCTAGTTCGATCGTTTTTTAATTCATCTCCCTTTTTAGGAGAAAAAGCATCCACTTTTTTTGCATGCTCAAATAAGTCTAATCTACGATGTTTCATATCAATAATCTTTTGTTGAGATCAAACTTTAACAAATTCTTAATAATATGGGTAGTATTTTTTATTTTATTTTTTTAAAATTGTGTTAAGATCTAAAGAGCAAAAAAGTTAGATTTAGCCACCCTCTTAGATTAAAAATTCTACCGTAAATTCTGCAGGACCAATTTTTCCACTCTCTTTGTAATGAATTATCGCGCGAACTTCTCTTTTGTTTGTTTTTATTAGATACCCCTCCTCTGTCTTTACAATCTCTTCAAATGCATCACTGAGAGGTATAAACTCATGAAGTTTTGGGTTATTTAAAATTTCTCTAAGCTCTCTTTCTGTTTGTGCAAAAGGCGGTAATGCTCCAAAAACGCTACCTAAAATTAAAACTGCAAATACAACATATTTCATATTAGATTCCTTTTATAGTCATTAAACTGAAAAAATTTCATTTTACCTTCAAGCCCATCTTCATCTTTTGATTCACACTCATTCAACTTGTGAACCAGAAGTAAGGGCTTCGTATAGAGGCAAAGCGTGATCAAACTAAACAAGCAAAAAATCTTAAAAATTTCCTTTTCAAACTATTTTGTTAAGAGTGCCATAGATAAATTTGACAATAAATTTTTTCATCTCTATCGTGCAATATACTATGAAACTAAAGCCGCTCTGGCCACTACTTATTTCTTTAGCTTTTATCTCTTGCAACAAGCAAGATGATTCTAAAATCATCTCACTTGAAGGTCATTTTATTCCAGCACAATCAGTTGAAATCAAGCCTCTTGTAGAAGGAATTCTTTCTGAAATTCATTTTTTAGATGGCGCACATGTTGAAAAAGGTGAACTTCTCTTCACAATTGACAAGGCACCTTACGAAGAAAAATTAGAAGCTGCCCATCTAAAAAAACTTGTAATTTTGAAAAAAATGCAAATAGCTGCAGAAAATGCAGACAGATATAGATCTCTCTTACTTCATAGCTATATTCAAGAAAGTGATTACAGACAATCGCTTTTGGAATTAACTCTCCATGAAACTGCTCTCGTAGAAAGTGATGCCGAACTAAGGTTTTTGCAACTTCAGGTAAACAATTGTAGAATTGTAGCCCCATTTACTGGAGTAATTGGAAAGCATTACATTGATAAAGGGAGCCTTATTCATAAAGAGCCTTTAGCTTTATTAAATGAGGTAGATCCGCTATATGTAGACTTCTTTGTAGATGAATCATTTTTTGCTTCGCTGAATAATCTCTTAAAAACAGAGTCTAATCCTACCATTTTAATAAATGATTCAGTGAGGGCGTCGCTACTATTTCTTGATAATACAATCTCTAATAACAAGGTTCTTTTAAGAGCGCAAATTGAGAATAAAGAGGGTAAATTTTGCCCAGGTCAAAAGGCTTTCGGAAAAGTCACTCTTCCTCGTTAAGACCTCTTCTTGCTCGTCTTTTTTTTTGTTTTCGAATTTTTTCTTCCTTCAAGCTTTTTTTGCTAGCAACCCCAAACACTCTTTCTTTTATTTTTTCTAATAACAGCCTTCTTGCAAAAAACCGATTAGCCTCTCTTGATCTATCTTTTTGACACTTCACTTCAATTTTTGTTGGCAAATGCTTTAAATAGACACAATTGTGTGTTTTGTTGATTTTTTGTCCCCCACTGCCTGATCCCGAAATAAAACTCTCTACTAGATCGTTTTCAAAGATCTGATACTTTTGCATCTCTTCGTTCAAAGCTTTTACTTTTTCTTGACCCACAGCCATAAAATTATTCTACTCCAAAATCAGGATAAAAGCTATTAAATAAAGTTATGAAGAAAACCATAATTATTGCATTCTTTTTATTAGGTTGCTCTTATGGAAGAATTGATAATTCTTCATTATCTCATGTAGCAAACACCAAAAGACTCAAAGAAGTTTCAAGAGAATTCCTTCAAGACATTGGTGGCGAAGAGGTTGCTATATCCCCCTCCCTAAAAGGCACCTATTTTAACCCTAAGAAATTTCAAAAAAATGAAATCTCTGCTTATAAAAAATGGCGAAAGCTTTTCGCTATACCCAAAAATTGCACCATAGCTGAAATGTACCAAATTGACTACCAAGGAATTAGTCTTTTATCACTCTTTTCTCTTCCAAAAACTCACACGATTAAAAAAGATAGTGCCGCAGCTTTATGTCTCCCCTCTTTTTCAATTCCGTATGAATTTGATCCTAGATGGATTCTCTCTTATCTAGCAAAAGGGGTTCATGTCCTTGCAATTAATTACGAAAACGAAGAGAAAACAACTTCTTTAGATGCAGAAGCTGCGTGCACAAAAGCGCTTAAGGCTTCTGAGTGGCTACAAGCTCACACATCTGGAAAAATTTTTATTTTAGGAAAATCACTTGGGGCAATACCTGCATCGTATGTTGCTGCTAATACGCCAAAAGCATCTCTTATACTTGAAAATCCGATAATTTTAGAGAGGCATAAAACTCATGAGTGGCTAAAAAATGTTGAAGGTAAAATTTTAGCGATTCAAACATTTAACGAAGAGAAAAAAATTATCTTACCTAATCATGCAATTCTTATGACGATTATGGGAAGTCATTTTGGCGCCTATTGGGGAGACACCTACAAAACTTGGTATGAAAATGAAAAAGATCAGCTTAAATTATTACGATTTTTAGGAGAATAACTTGCATTTTGTTTCACAAAGCTTTTCCTGGATAGATATCCCGCTTGTCTTTTTGATTTTAGCAATCGAGATCTTGCTCGCATCTGATAACGCTGCAGCACTTGCGATGATTGTCAAAAAACTCCCTGTCGAACTAAAGAAAAAAGCTTTTTTTACAGGGCTAATTTCTGCTTTTTTCTTTAGAGCCATCGGCATCATTTTTACAGCCTTTCTCATCTACCTTTTCTGGATGCAGATCATCGGAGGGATTTATCTCATCTATTTAACTTGGCACTTTTTCTTTATTTCTAAAAAAGAAATCTCTCCCTTCTGTCCTACACAGTACTGGAAAGCTGTTTTGTATATAGAAATTATAGATGTTTTATTTGCAATTGATTCCATTTTAGGGGCGTTTGCCTTAGCCTCTCTTTACTACCCATTTGAAGTGATCTCTTCAAAAATTTGGGTGATTTATATGGGGGGAATTTTAGGAGTTGTAGCGATTAGATTAGTTACTGGAAAATTCATCGTCTTTCTAAACAAGCACAAGCAAATTGAGCGGATTGCTTTTCTGGTTATTGGCTGGATGGGGGTAAAACTACTAGCGGAGGGAAGTCTTTTTTTTATTGCTAGCGAGACAGTTAGACATGCCTTTGATCTATTTTTCTGGATCGGCACCCTGTTTATTGTTCTTATAGGTATTTTTTCAAAAAGATTGAAAGCTGCCGATTAAAAGTGTCTATTTGATTTTCTTTTTGTAAGGTGATAGACTTCTTCTTATGGAAACTAAAGAAATTGTATCAAATCGGTCTGCTTATCATCACTACGAAGTGCTTGAGGTTTTTGAAGCGGGAATTGCCCTGCAAGGAACAGAGGTTAAGTCTCTTAAAAGCTCTCACGCAAATCTTCAAGATAATTTTATTACAATTAAATCAAATGAGGCCTTTCTTAAAAATGCCTCGATTGCCCCCTACCGATTCGGAAACATTCACAATCATGAAGAGAAAAGGGATCGTAAACTTCTTTTTCATAAAGAAGAGATTTTAAAATTGAGAAAGCTTTCAGAAGTTAAGGGTCATACTCTTATAGCACTCTCCTTCTATCTAAAAAAAGGTATTGTAAAAGTAAAAGTCGGAGTATGCCGAGGGAAAAAAACTCACGACAAGAGAGAAGATGAGAAAAAAAGATCCCAACTAAAAGAAATCAAACAAGCATTCAAGAATTCTTGACGTCTTGACCCAAATTCATTAAACTCATCTTTTTTTATCTTGGGAGTTTTATGAAGTTTAGCATGCAAAGAGAAGCATTTTCTTCGTTAATTGGAAAAATTCAAGGTGTCATTCCTTCTAAAGCTGTTATTCCTATTCTTGCAAACGTCTTGATTGAAGCAAAAGAGAACCAAATCACAGTTACTGCAACTGATTTAACCGTAAGTATCAGATCGAGCGTAGAGGCAACTGTTTTGGAAGAGGGGGGTGTTGCGCTCCCTGCAAGACGATTTTTTCAATTAATTCGGGAATTAAGAGCTCCTGAAGTTCATCTTGAAACAGATGCTAATAACGTAGCTATTATCACAAGCGGCTCATCACACTTTCGAATTAACGGCCTTGAAAAAACCGAATTTCCCGCCTTCCCTGAAATAAAAGGAGGTAAATCATTTACCCTTCCTAGCGCAAGATTAAAAGAGATGTTTGTAAACACCTCATTTGCAGCCGCAAAAGATGACACAAGACAGGTTTTAAATGGAATCTGCATGGAAGTGAGAGAAAATAGCGTCGTGATTGTCGGGACAGATGGAAAAAAATTAGCAAAGATTCAAGAATCTGTTGAAAGCACAAGCGACGAAAAGCAAAGCAGTATTATTCCTTTAAAAGCAGTCGAAGAAATGGTGCGCCTATTAGATGAAGAGGAGTTAACCATCACATTAACTTTAATGTCTGATAAAATAGCATTAGAAACAGATAAAGGCTGCCTTGTTTCAAAATTATTATCTGGACAATTTCCTGATTATGAAAGGGTTTTGCCAAATAGAGAGTCTATGCACCAAATGTTTCTCCATCGCGATGAACTAATGACTCTATTAAAACAAGTCTCTCTTTTCACAACCGATGCAAGTCACTCGGTAAAATTTACGTTTGAAAATGGTGAATTAAAGCTCCAAGCTGTTAACAGCGAAATTGGTGAAGGGAAAGTGCATATGCCTGTTGACTACCACGACAAAAAACTTGATATTGCATTCAATCCGCACTACTTTATTGACATTTTGCGACACTGCAAAGATGAAACAGTCAGTTTTGGGATTACAGACTCTTTTAATCCAGGGTCAATTATGGACACATCTCATGCTCATTTCGTCTTAATGCCTATGAGATTGCAGAGTGAATGATCTCTTTAAAACGGATTCGCCTCTTTCAGTTTCGAAATTTTAAAAAGATAGACCTTGAATTTGGCGATGGTCTAAACGCTATTATTGGACCGAATGCGATTGGAAAAACAACTCTTTTAGAAGCAATACATTTTATAAGCACTGGCAGATCGTTTCGGACACAAAAGCTTCAAGAGGTCATTAAAAAAGGGGAAAAAAGCTTTTCCTTAGAGGCATTTTTCGTAAAAGATGATGTAGAGCAGACTCTTTCTATTTTTTTTAATGGAAAAGAAAAAGAGATAAAGCATAACCAAACAGTCTACAGCTCATTTTCTCCTCTACTAGGTCTTTTTCCAACAGTTGTATACTCCCCTTTCGATATTGAAATTATTCAAGGATCGCCTGCGGAAAGAAGACGGTTTTTAAACATCTTGATTGCCCAATTAAACCCACTCTATGTCTACTATCTTACAAGGTATTCTAAGGCTTTATTGCAAAGAAATGCTCTTTTAAGACGAAAAAATTGCACAACGATAGAAATTTGGGAAGAAGAGCTGATTAAAACTGGAGATTTCATTCAAGCAAAAAGGGCTGAAGTTATTCAAGAGCTTTCCAAAAGCACAAAAGAGTTTTACGAAGAGCTATCGTCTAATAAAGAAGAGGTTGAAATTTTGTATAAACCGTCAAAAATTTCTCCTTCTATATTTGAAAAAACAAGAGCTAAAGAGCTTATACTTGGTTACTCATTGCTCGGAGCCCATCGAGATGATCTAGAAATCAACCTCGGTGGACTTTGTGCAAAAAATTATGCAAGCGAAGGGCAAAAAAGAACGGTAATTGCCTCTTTAAAGCTTGCTGAAAAAAAACAGCTCTCACCCTCTATTCTTTTAATAGACGATTTTGGCATACACTTAGATGAAGCTCGCAAGATGAAATTCGAAGAAAAAATCCATAAAGAACCTCAACTTTTTTTAACTTCACCATCTTCTCTAAAAAGCTCTAGGCAAGCTTTTTTGCACTCTTTAAATTCCCTCCCTGAAGAAGATCTAGCTCTTCAATAAAAGCTCTATTTAGGCTAGATGTAGAGTCTTTAGGCAGACACCCCTTTTCCCTTTTGTACTTAAAAAGTTCTATCATATTAGTAGCAAGAACTTTACCCAATTGAACACCCTCTTGATCAAATGAATTGATTCCCCAAATAAACCCTTGAAAAGCAACATAATGTTCGTGGTAAGCAAGAAGAGCGCCAAGAGTGTATGCATCTAATGTTTCAGCAAGCAAAATTCGACTTGGCCTATTTCCTGAAAAATACTTATTCGGATTTTTATTCTTATCCCCTTTTGCAAGCGCAATTGCTTGCGCAAAAAGATTTGCAATCAATTTTTCTTGATTGGTAGTCCCTTCTATCACCATATCGCCCTCTCTTTGTGGCGTAGCAAACCCAATAAATTCAAGTGGAATAGTATCAGTTCCTTGATGAATACATTGGTGGTAGGCATGCTGCCCTTCTGTTCCTACAGTTCCCCATATAACAGGTGAGGTTTCATGTTTCACAAAAGTTGCATCATCTTGCGACACACTTTTTCCATTAGATTCCATGAAAAGCTGCTGCAAATGAGCTGACCAATAATTCATAGCTTGTGCATATGGAATAATAGCAAGTGTATCCATCTTCAGAAAGTTTCTATTCCAAATACCCAAAAGAGCACCTAATAATGGAAGATTTTTTAAAGGCTCTTTTTTTTCTAGGGCGTGTCTATCCATTTCATAAAGCCCTTTTAAAAACTCCTCCCAAACTTGCATGCCTAAAACAAACGCAAGAGGAAGCGCGCCGACCATGCTTGATACAGAAAATCTACCGCCAATATAGTCCCACATATAAAACACCTCTAAAAATAAAGAGGGGTTATCCATGGGACTTGCTTTTCCGGTAACTAAGACAAAGTAGTCTTTTGGATTAAGTTTCAAAGCAGCATATCTTTTTCTTAAAAGCTCTTCTTGCGCCTTAATTTCTAATGTTCCGCCAGATTTTGAGACAATAGCTATAAGGGTCTGTTTTGGATCGACCTCTTTCAAAATTGACTGCACTTTATCTGGATCGATATTTGATGCAAAATAGAGTTTTTTCGCATTTCTCTGTTCTGCTTTAAGGGCGTGATAAACAGCCTCTGTTCCAAGATAAGAGCCACCTATTCCGACAACAATCATAGCGTTAAACTTTTCAGTTTTCTCTAAAAACGCCTTTAACTTCCTAAGTTCTGACTGATAATCTTCTGCTGCTTCTCTTGCAAAGTCACTTGTTTTTCGATTTTTTTCTAGATCGCGAATCGCTGTATGACCAACTCTTCTTTGCTCACTTTCACAGTTATTTACATAATTCATTACTTCCATATTTTGCATTTTACTCATTTTTTCAAAAACTTTCGCTTCTAAGGCAAGAGTTTTAAGAGCTTTGCAAATTTTTTCATCGACTCTCTCTGTTCCGTATAAAAGTCGCCATTTTCCAAACGAAATCGCATACTCTTTGACTCTTTTTTCATTTAAAAAACCCTCTTTAGTTAAATCGGGGGGATTTTTAGCAAGTTGTTCTAGCTCTGCAACAGATTTGTACTCTTCAAATTTCATAAAAAACCTCTCTCTACCAACAATCTTAGACATAAAATAGAATTTCTCAGCAAATGTTTTGAAAATAAATAAGAAAAAAGGTAATATTAACCCAGTTTTTCGTCGGAGTATAGCGCAGTTTGGCTAGCGCGTCTGGTTTGGGACCAGAAGGTCGGGGGTTCAAATCCCTCTACTCCGAACAAACTCTTCTAAATCAATCTCTTCAACTAAATTTAAACGCTTTCCAATTGTTATCACCTCTCCTCCTGCAGCATTAAACCCGCGGAGCATCCTGACTCCCTCTGCTGAAAGAGTTTCAGAGAAAACTAAAATATGATTCAATCCATGCCAGCTTTCAGTCATAAGAGACTCTGGAAAAACGTCATAAGAAATATTGTGTCTTTTTAAAAAACTAATTGTTTCATCAAAAAGATCGTAGGCCATCTTTCCAATCTCAGGCAAAGCAATACCAAATGTTCTCTCCTCAGCCTCTTCAGGCTGAAAAGTGGCGTGACCTATTGCACCTAAAAAACCGCTCTCTCTCCACCCAAATCCCCTAAATGCAATCTGCGCATTCTTAATGCCCGGAAAAATGTAAGGAAAAAACGATTTTGATAAAATTTCTGCTTGGTGGGAGGGCCTTAGACAATCTTTTAAATCAAATAGGGCAATGAGAGGGATATCATCGATTAAGACAGCTGAAACTCGATGCAAATATTGCATGAATAGCTCCATTGAAAAAATTCTGTACATCTGATGATCAATCAATTTATCTCCAAATAAGTCGTTTTTCCAACTTAAAAAATCGGTGTAAAGAGAGACGTCTTTGTCGATAGATTCTTTAAAAAACCCATCACCTCGATACAGGATAATAGCCGAAATATGATCTTTATAAGGTTTATAAACCTCTTCTTCGAACTTAGAGATTGCAATGCCTCTAGAAAAAAAACTAGCTGGATCTCTAAGTAGAGCTTTTGATGAAAATCCTAAATCGAGTTCAAAAGAGAGTTTTGCACCTAATTTTAGAGCTATATCGATCTCTGTTTTAAGCATATCCCATGAAAGATCAGAATCTGGCCGTCCGTCAATATAAATATTTAAGGAGTTGAATTTCTTGTCTCTTACAAATTCATACCCAGTTTCGGCAATAATTGGTTTCATACAACCTCAAATTTCATATACCGTATAGACTTTCCAAGACTTAGCCAAAGTCGATTAAAATAAGAAGATCCATAATCTTCCGGAAGAAATGAGTCTTCAACTGATGTAAATCGAGGATGCCCTCCCACAACTTTCATCATTTGATTTGCATACTTTTGATCATCTGTCACAAGAGTAAGTGTAGCTTTTGGCTTACTTACATTCGCAATCATTTCAATAAAAGGTGTTTGAATAATTCTATTTTTTGCATGGCTGTTTTTAGGCCAAGGATCTGGAAAATTGACATACGCTCTTTCAATCAAGCTACTTTTTAAATAATGCAAACAAAAATCTTCAGCAAGACCGCAAACAGGAAGTAAATTTTTCAACCCTAAATTTTGTTTTTTAGACCAAATCTTTCTTGTTCGCTTAAACTGTTTCTCTACTGCGATCCAGTTAAACTCTGGATAAATTGTTGCAGCTCTTGCAACCCACTCCCCGTTGCCGCTACAAAATTCGATACAAATCGGGTGATTATTTCCAAAAATTTCCTCAAACGAAATAGAAAACTTGTCGTGATTTTCATAATGCCTTGGAACACAAAGCATCCCTTCATGAAGAAGAGGTTTTCTCTCCTCCCATTTAAACAATATTGGTAAATCTGCAGGTCTCATGAAACTATTTTTGAAATGTGCCCAGGAAGGGACTTGAACCCCCATGCCTCGCGGCACCAGATCCTAAGTCTGGCGTGTCTACCATTTCACCACCTGGGCAGATAATGAAATGGAGACTATACCTCTTCGTTTAATTTTTAGTCAAGAAACAAAGAGTTTGATAGATGAGTCTTGCTGCAGCAAGTTCAGAAGAAAGCTCTCCCTCTTGCGGATTGAGCCCCACAAAATCAAGGCCCACAATTTTTTTCTTTCTTGCTACAAGCTTTAATAATTTTATTACTTTTGCGTAAGATAGACCCATCGGCTCAGGCTTTTTACTCATAATGACGCTTGGATCAAAAACGCTAAAATCAATAGTTATATAAACAATTTCTTGAGAGAGCTCTTCAATTACATCCTCCATCCAATGGTCATCTTTTTCATCAAAAATATCTGATGCAAAAAAGATTTTATCGTATTGAAGCTCTTTTTTTTCTCTGTTAGAAGTCGATCTGATTCCGACTTGAACAACATCTTTTGCATACTCTAACCCTTTTTTAATAGCGCATGCCTGGCTAAATGAAGAGCCATCAAAACTAGACCTAAGCTGGGTTGAGCTACCAAAATGAAGGAGTGAAAAACTACCTCTAATCTCTTTTACTGCACGTAAAGCTCCTATTGTAAGAGTTTGATCTTCCCCAATAAAAACAGGAAGTTTTTCCTCTTTTAAAAACCGAGCTGTAACCTCTTCTACTTTTTGAACAAACACATGAGGAGTCTCTATAGAAACTAAAGCATCACTTGTGTGTACACCTACTCTAGAAAGCTGCTGGTCTGTTTCTAAATCGTAGTCTTCCATAAATTTAGAAGCTTTTAAAATTTGAAGTGGTGCATACCTTTCTTTAAATTGGACTGGGTGCTCATACAAAACTGGAATAACTGCATATCTTGCAGAATAATAATCTGCCTGTTTGCCCAAAAAAGGAGGAAGTTCAGGGTGATTGAGCTCAATTGGAATATATTTATCAGTAAACCCTATTCCAACAAGAACGCTTCCATGTTCATTTTTAACTTCCAAGCTCTCAAAACGGGACTTTATATTTCTGATTTCATATTCAGCGCCAGTAAATTCCTCTCCAATTGTTTTAAGCTCTTTACTTAAAAAAGTCTCAAGCTCTTCTTTGGAAAACTGACCACTTTTTTTACAAACAATTGTTCGCTCTTTTTTTCCGTTTTTATAAAGGTCTCCTAGAACAATACCAGCTGTAATTATTGATCCCATTGAGCCTTCAGCAGTTTCTAGAATTACATCAACTGTTTCGCCGGTTTGAACGACCTGACTTCGATCTAAAAACATTGCATCTTTGGATAAAAAATTTGTGTGAATGAGAGGGCGACATTGGGATAACAAGCTTATTTCTAGAGCCTTGTTAATTGCCCCTCTACTAGACTTACTTTCACCATAACCATTAATAAAGTAATAATTTTTCATATTTTTTATTATTTAAATTTTTAATTACTAAATACAATCTATACGATTTAACTTTTCTTGTAAGATAAAAAAAAATCCTCGTCTAATATCAGAAAAAAAAACATAATCTCTGATCGTGGAACTTGATAACCAAAAAAAGACCCTTGGAGTTTTTCATCTCATCATGATCAACCTTATTGCAGTTGATAGTTTGAGAACTCTTCCTTTTTCAGCAGAATACGGCCTTTCCCTTGTCTTTTTTTACTTAGTTGCAGCATGTTTTTTCTTCATACCAAGCGGACTTATATCAGCAGAACTTGGAACGGGCTGGCCTCATACAGGCGGACTCTATATTTGGATCAGAGAGGCGTTTGGAGAAAAAATAGGCCTGATTGCTATTTGGCTCAACTGGGTCTACAACCTGGCATGGTACCCTACAATGATGGCTTTAATCGCAGGAACGTTTGCCTATCTTTTTTCGCCTGAACTCGCCCAAAATAAAACTTACATGTACCTATTAATTTTTGGTTTATTTTGGACCGCGACTCTTTTAAACTCGTGCGGAATGAAAATATCTGTTTTAATTAGCACAGTAGGAGCGCTAATCGGGACACTGCTTCCTATGTTGTTGATTATTGTGCTTGGGCTCATCTGGTTTTTCCAAGGAAGACCCTCTGAAATCACGTTTACATTCTCATCACTTTTTCCAACAACTGCAAGCTATGATAAACTTGCATTTTTCAGTAATATTTTATTCGGACTAATCGGCCTTGAAATGGTTGCTGCACATGCAGGCGAAATGAAAAACCCACGAAGAGACTATCCAAAAGCCCTCTTTTTTTCATCGATCATCATTTTAACATCGATCATTTTAGCATCTTTAGCTATCGCAATGGTGGTTCCTCATAAAAATTTGAATTTAGTTGTAGGAGTTATACAAGCATTTTCACTATTCTTTGAAGCTTTCGGAATGCCCTGGATGACTAAAATTATTGCTGTTTGCGTGATACTAGGTGGTCTTAGCGGTGTTGCTGCCTGGATGATTGGTCCCACAAAAGGGATCATGATTGCAGGAAAAGATGGCTCTCTGCCGAAATTATTTACAAAAGTAAATAAGCACGGCGTTCCAACAGGGGCATTATTTTTACAAGCTATTATTGTATCAATTCTCTCTTTAGCTTTTGTTTTTATGCCCACAGTAAACAGCTCTTTTTGGCTTTTGTCAATTATTACAGCTCAGCTAGCTTTGATTGTTTATGTAACTCTATTTGCGGCCTCAATTAAGCTACATCATCACAAAAGAGAGGTTCAAAGGAATTTTAAAGTGCCTTTTGGCGACTTTGGGATCTGGTTTGTTGCTATAAGCGGAATTTTTATAAGCTTTGTTGCTATCGGAGTTGGGTTTATACCCCCTTCCAACATTCCTATGCATGGATCGATCTCATATGAATTTCTTCTTATCTGTGGGATGATTTTGCTCTCAGCCCTCCCTTTCCCTCTTTACTGGATCTCAAGAAGCTCGAAAAGAAAAAAAAGAACAAATCCCTCACAATAAAACATTTAAAAAAAAACTTGTCGTAATAGCTTCTATTTGCAAAATAGAGCGTTATGAACACCTCTGAGCCAGTATTATCTACTACTATTTATCATCCAAAACCAGGATCTGAGGAGACTTTTCTAAAAAAATGGAATGCTAAATTTGCAAAGATCGCATACTCTATGGGAGCAGACGACGCACATATCTATCATAATGAAGAGACTGACGAGTTTTTGGCATCTATTCACTGGCCCTCTAAAGAACATGCAACAAATTTCTTAAATTCAAGGGAATTTCAAGAGTCTACAAGAGTTTTAAACACTTATTGTATTATCCCCTCAACAAAAGAACATTTTGAAGTCTTAAAAGAACGCGCCGCATAAATTTAAATAATTTTTAAGTTGGATAAAAAGAAAAAAACGGTTATCATCTTAGGAATTTTACCCGTATGTAGGCATGACGATAGAAACTAGTGAAATAGAATTTAGTAAATGGCGTAGGCGCCTCTGGCCTTTTCATAGGTCTGAATTTAAAAAACTCTTCCCCTTAATATTAATTAAATTTTTAATTTCAATCAATTACGGAATCCTTACCAATATGAAGGATACGATGACTGTTAGCGCAAGTGGATCTGGTGCTGAAGTGATCGCTGTGCTCAAAGGTTGGGTGGTTTTACCAGCAGCAATGCTGATTGCTGTCCTTTATTCGAAACTAAGTAATATTTTGAATAAAAAGAAACTTTTCTACACAATGATGATCGGCTTTTTGGCTGTTATCTTCCTTTACGGCTTTGTTCTGTATCCAAATGCAGATTTCTTTTCCCCAAACTCCTCCTCCGATTGGCTAATTAATAAATTCGGTTCAAAGTATGAGCACTGGATAGCAGTTTACAGAAACTGGATTCACTCCCTTTTATTTATCACGGCTGAACTCTGGGGAAGCGTTGTCATACTAGTTATGTTCTGGGGTTTTGCAAACGATGTTACCTCAGTTGATGAAGCGAAAAGATCTTATAATATTTATATTGCAGCAGGAGATCTTGCAGCCTTTTCAATCGGGCCAATTGTATGCCTCTTTATGGGTAAATTTGCAAAACTCTCATTTATGTTTGCAACGCAAAGCCTTCTTTTTGTAGTTTTAGTGATAGGTTTTTTAGTAATGGGGATATTCTGGTGGATGAACAAGTATACTCTAACGGATAAAAACTTTTTAAATCCCGAGGAATACAAAAACTCTCCTAGAAAATCAAAAGAAAAGCTATCTCTCCGACAAGGATTTAAGCATCTTGTTAGATCAAAATACCTCCTTGGTATTGCCGTCTTAGTTGTTGGATACGGCCTTTCTATCAATCTAATTGAAGTTACTTGGAAAGCCTCTGTTAACAGGCTTTATCCAAACCCTGTTGATTTTCAAACGTTTACAAGCAAAGCAACATCTTGTGTAGGGCTTATAGCGTTTTTAACCTCCATTTTTCTTGGAAGCAACATTATTAGAAAATTTGGTTGGCATTGTAGCGCTCAACTAACACCTATTCTCGTTGGTGTAACGGGCATTATGTTTTTCGCATTTGTCTTGAACCAAGATCTTTTAAGCCCGATTGCAGCTCTTTTTAGCGTGACGCCCCTTATGGTTGTGGTTCTTTTTGGTGCATTTCAAAATATTATTAGCAAGGTTGCTAAATACTCATTTTTTGATCCGACAAAAGAGATGGCCTATATTCCACTTGATCACGAAGCGAAACTTAAGGGCAAAGCGGCCATAGATGTAGTCGGTTCAAGGCTTGGAAAATCGGGATCAGCGTGGATTCAAATAGCTCTAATTGACTTAGTTGGAACAGGTTCCATTTTTTCTGTAACTCATATTTTGCTTCCTATTGTAGCTTTTGTGACTATATCTTGGATTTTATCTGTTCGATCATTAAGTCATCAATTTGAAGAAAAACATTTAGAGCAAAAATTAGCTATGAACCCGGCTAAGTAGTCTGTTATAATATTTATATAACAATTTTAAGCTACGAGGACTCTCAATGAAAAAACCAAGAAATTTAAATTGGCCAACTATTTCATTTTTAGTGGGTTACCATATTTTATTAGCCATTTTATTGCCTGTTTATCTGATCTATTTTACACCCTCCTGGACCCTTCTTATCTTAAGTTTTACCCTTTTGTATACGACTGGACTAAGTATTACTGCCGGCTATCACAGGCTATTTTCTCATAGCACTTACAAAACAAATAAGACAATAGAACTTATTTATTTATTTTTTGGGAGTATGGCAACCCAAGGAAGCGCTTTAAGGTGGTCCCACGACCATAGAATTCACCATGCGCATATTGATAAAGATGAAGATCCCTACACAGTAAAAAGAGGTTTTTGGCATGCCCACTTTATATGGCTTTTTAAAAAGCAAAATCCTATCAAAGACAAAATTGTTGCAGATCTACTAAGAGACCCGCTCATAAGATTCCAGCACAAATACTTTGATATTCTAATGGTTATTACAAATTTGGCTGCAACTCTGTGCATAGGCTATATAACAAATGATTATTTCGGAGCCTTTGTTTTCGGCTGGCTTTTCAGACAATTTCTCCTCCATCATTTTACCTGGTTTATTAACTCTTTAGCCCATTATTGGGGGCATCAAAATTATTCAACCGAGCATAGCGCTGTTGATAATTATATTATATCTCTCCTAACCTTTGGAGAAGGATACCACAATTATCACCATACATTTGCCTATGATTACAGAAATGGTATTCGTTGGTATCATTTTGATCCTACAAAATGGTTAATTTGGGCTCTAAGCAAAGTAAAACTTGCTAAAGATCTAAAAAAAGTGAATCAAAACAGAATTGCTGAACAAATGATTAAAGAGCATAAGCGAGCTCTATTAGAAAAAATTAAAGAGTCTTTTGTAGAAAAAAGAGAGGATCTAGAGGAGAGAGTCTCTTTTTTTACAGAAAATTTAATCAGCAAAATCGCAAAATTAAACACCCTTGTGCAAGAGTATAAAACTTCAAAAAAACTTAGGCTACAATCTGATTCGCTTAAAGATCTTCTTAACGAAATTGCAATTCTTAAAAAAAACTTAAAAACAGAGTGGCGAGCGTGGAAAGATTTTTCTGCTTTTATCATGACTCTTAAGCCAATCCCTGCTTAAATTTTCTCTCTCTTTTGAAATTCCCGTTATTTTTAAAAGTAACGGGAATTTTTTTAAATTAAACATCAAATCTCCCTCTAAAAAATATAAAAGATAAAAACCTTATTAAAAATTGTAAATTAAAATTTTATATAGATTTTGTTAATAATTTTATTAGAGTCTTTATTGTAAATTAATCTTTCCCCAGATATAATATTCTTGTACCAAATAAATTATAATTTACCTTAAACAAAAAATTTTTAGGAGTTTTTTATGTTCGTTACAGCAGCATCACCAAGAACTATTGATTCACTCGTAGTTCATTCTGATAAAAGAGTTTTACAAACAACTCTTTCTCATGAAATATTGAGTTTACACAATGATAAAAATCGGGCTGAATTACTTAATCTCTTTAAACAAGACGAGAAAGCGTTTGTCGCTGCTTTAAAAGAAATCGAAGAAATGCCATCTGAAGATACGATTGATCTATCTGGTTCAGGCGCGGGTTCTTCTGCTGAAGGAGTCAGCCCTAAAGCTTCAGCTAAAGATTATAAATTGATTGCAAATGAAATTATTCAAGATCTCAATATAGATGCTTTTTCTAAAAGAAACGTTGAGGCTCTTAAAGCTTCAGACTTAGAGTGGGTTGTTTATACAAATGCTGCAAAAAAAACCCTCGAAAATGACAGAATTGAAACAGAAACGCGTAGAGCTCATACAGAAGCAATGTGGAATGAGAATGCAAAAGATGTATTAACATCACCATTTAATCTTTTTAGAACTGTTGTTGCTATTGCAACAATGACTTCTAACTTATTTGCCTCTATGACGTATGCTGTAGGATCGATTTCTTGTTTTGCTGATGTAGAAGTTAAAGCTCTTCGACGAGAGACTGCAAAAAATTTCTTAAGCTATATAAATCATGATGCTATTAATGCACTTTACGGCCTAGTTCAAGCAATACCTCTTTTTGGTACATTTATCACAAAGATGCTCTCTAATAGACGTTATGCTTATGAATATGATATCACTTTTCATAACAGCCTAAAAACTCAAACAGAAACTTGGACGGAATTTGAAGATAAACTAATCAAAGCTGAAAATAAAAACAATAGAATAGAATTAGTTAAAATAGAAGAAGCTGAAGAAATTGATGATGATGCAATATCTCATGTAACTTCAGGATCTCAAGCTGAAAGATCAGTGTAGATGAATCTCGTGCCTAATTCTAGGCTTTCATAAGAGGTTTTACGACTTCTATCACTTTAAAAAGCCTCACAAATAAGTGAGGCTTTTTTTTTTCTTTTTTGTTATACACACCTAAATGGGTATTTCTAAAAAAATTCTCTTTAAGTCACTTTATCTATTCAGTTTTTTGTATAGCTCTCTTTTTGCAGATTACATAGATGTTCACCCCCCGCAAAAAGATCCTTGGTTCACAGGCCCTTTATTAACACCATCCGCTTACACAATTCCAAAAGGACACTACAATATTGAACCTTATCTTTTTGTAAATAACAACTTTAGCTTTTACAATAGTGATTGGCGTGCAAAAAGATTACCTGCGACAGCCTCTACGATTAATTTACAAATTCAATTTAGGATGGGATTGAATTCTTTTATGGATTTTACCCTTACTCCCTCATTTTTTTATAACTATATTGAAGACGCAAGCTCATTTCGTTTTGGAGATTTGTACACAGAGCTTAGTTTTCAGCTTACAGCGCAAGGAGGGACGCAAAATCAAAACGGTTTTTCCTCAAAAGTTTATTTAGGAGAGCTTTTTCCTTTAGGCGCCTACCAGCACTTAAAACTCGATAAACTAGGAACAGATATTGCAGGGGGCGGCAGTTTTGTCACAACGTTTGGTTTTGTTTTTTCAAAAAGGTGGAATGTTTATTCTTACCATTTTTTGCAGTTTCAACTAAATGGGAACTACTCTCTTTTTTCTCAAGTACCTGTGCACGGGTTAAATTTTTATGGAGGAGATAGAAAAACAAGCGGAACTGTTTTTCCAGGAAGCTCCTTCCCCTTTCTTTGTAGTTTTGAATATAATTTAACCCAAAATCTAGGTCTTGCCCTCGATATAGTAAACAATATCGCTTTAAAAACAAAATTCAAGGGGAAGACGACAATTCCTGTAGGGATTCGGCACACAAAATATAATTTGAGTCTCGCTCCAGCTATTGAATACAATTATAGCGAAAATGTTGGTCTTATTGCCGGGGTCTGGTTTAGTGCAATAGGAAGATACACTTTTTCGTTTACCAATTACACAATTGCTTTGAATTGGTATGTCTAAACAGATCGTCCACAAGTCATTTCATTTACCCAGTCTATAACGATTTTATCCATCCATCTAAACTCTTTAAAAATATTTAAACCGACAAATCCAATATGTCCTCCATGCTCGGTTTTGTAAACTTTTATGTGAGATGGTAATGCAATGTTATCAAGAACTGTTGATTTAATAATCGGATCGTCATTTGCAAACAAAATTCTTGTGGGGACTAAAATTTTTGGAATCACTCGTTTTGAGCTTGAGTAATAATAGTATTCAAATGCACTAGAAAATTTTGCGATTGGCGCAGTATAAATTTCATCAAACTCTGTAAGAGTGACATTTTTTGGTAAATTATGTGGTGGCAGATCAAAATGTTTGTGTCTAAAATTAACCTCATTTACTAAAAGCTTAATGAAATAATTTGCATAAAACTGATTCTCTGGCAATGTAAACAGTCTAGCACTTGATAGTAAATCTGCTGGTGGACTTACCGCTATGACCCCTTTTAAATAATCTCTACCGTCAGACCCAAGCTCTCCTGAAAGCTTTAATGAGATATTAGCACCAAGTGAAAATCCTATAAGCAATTTGGGAGAGAGCGGAAAAGCCTCTTTTACATATTTCACCACTTCAAAAATATCGTGACTAGAACCACTATGATAAATCCCTTTTGCAAGACCTCTCCCACTTCCACAACCTCTAAGATTGACCCGAACTACTTGAACCCCACTTTTATACAAACGTCTAGCTATCCTTTTCATGTAATGAGACTTATGAGATCCGCATAGACCGTGCACCATTAAAACAGTCCACTTAGAACTCACCCAATCAGATGGCGTAGAAACTTCAACTGAGAGGAAATCGTTATCAGGCAATTGAATTCGATGTCTTTTAGAGGCTAAATCCAATTCAAAATCAATTGCAGAGCCTATTAATGTTTGATAGTAAGAACTCTTAATGAGGGGCTTAAAATTCAAATAGTCGTTTTGCACCGCTTAAACCTGTTTTAACATCAATCTTATGTATAAACTTATAATTGTTTGATCAATTTTAATCATTATTTTGAAAAAAATATAATAATGTTTGAACTTTTATTCAATATTAGTTAGAAGGAAAACATGAATTAATGAATCAAGGCAAAAAAGATGCAACTCAATGTAAATCATAATATTGAAGAAAAATTCACACTTCCTAAAATTTTTGGAAAATGCCTTGGACTAGAGGCTTGCGACCCATCTATGATGCAAATAGGCTCTATGCAAAAAAAACCAAAACAAGATCTTAATGAAACAGAAATTATTCAATACATTAATGAAAACCTTCCACTTTTCGGAAATTTAGAGATCGACGATAGAGGGTTCATCTTCTTAAGTATTGTGAATGAGTATATTTACGAGCTAATTCCATTCTTGGAAGCAGAAAGCATTCAACCCCCTCCCTATTTTGATGGAATTTTTGCAAAAGGCGCTCATATCTCAGTTGCTTTGATCAGCGAAATGCATAACACTTTTAACAAAGAGCTTTACCAAGAAGAGATCCCCTTTTCTATCACAGGTTGTTACTCTCTTGAGCCAAAAAATTGGAGAGACATTGAAACCGTTTGTTTTCTTACTGTTGCATCACCAAAATTGTCAGAAATAAGGCAAAATTTAGGGCTTTTTCCAAAAATGTTTGACCAGGAATTCCACATCACAATAGGCGTTAAAAAGAGATTTCTTTCTATACATGAAATATTAACACACCAAAACCAGTCGATTATTATCAAGGATATTTTTTAGTTTTAATAAAGATTTTGTTCAGATAGTATTTACCTCTCATATAAAAAAAGGACAACATATGAAGGCGAAATATTATCTTATTACATCACTACTACTTTTAACCGGCTTGTTTGCTGAAAAACCTCCAGAAGAAAACATTGCAAATACAGAAGAGACGGAAAATCAGTTTCAAGCTTACACAGCTTCTGCCTCAGAAGAGACAGAAGAGAAGACACAAATAAACTTAGCTTCTACTTTTGAAGAAGAGCCCACAGAAGAAGTTCAAGCTGAAACAATTTCAAGCTACCACCCGTTTAGACTTGTTGCAAATAAAGATCCTCAAGGCTGGAACGTTGAGCTTGATGACGGCTCAATTTGGAGAGCTGTTGATTCATCAAGCGCCTCAGAAATGAAATATTGGAAAACTAATGATCCGGTAGTTATTCACCCAACGGCTTTTCCAAACTGGGCTGGCGGAAGATTTTTCTTCCTAAATGAAAGACTTAATGCAACTGCGATTGTTGAACTTTCACAAGGACCTATACTAAATAGATCTACAAATGCGCAAATCACCTACATCGACTACTCATCAGGGTACCTAGAAATTCAAGACGGCATCGGAAGATCGTCTTACTTCCATATTGATTATGCAGACAGCCTTCTTTTTCAAAATTGGAGACCAGGGCAATCAATTATTGTTGGCTCAAATGAAGATTGTTACGCAGGATGGTTATCAAACTATTCATACATCTTAATCAATATCGAAAAAAACGAATTTGTAAGAGCGAATCTAAACTAAGGAGGAAATTCCATGCACGCAACTGTAGGTACAACCCCGCATTCAACTGCAGCTAGAATGACAGAACAATATAGTGACCCACTTGTAGAAGAAAGAGTTCCTCAAGCCGGCCATTTGAGCTGTTGTTCTTTGCAAGAAAGAACTGCTCTGATTGCTTTTACAGCAATTACTGCGATTGTTTCTATATTCATAGTGCCGATAGTGCCAGCTCTAATCCTGACAGCTGCATTTGTTCTGCCTGTTTCTCTATGCTATTTAGTATTTAAAGGGATATTCCAGAGCAGTTCAACAAGCTTTGTTCAGGGAGCTTCTGGAAGAGGCGGCACTAATTGGTTTGTTCATCGCACACCTCATCGAACAGCTGCTGCTCCGTATGGTTCTTTTGGGAGAGGCAATTCAACGAGATTGGACCGCCCAGAAGTTCTATCAGCTCCAGGTATTGTATACCCTCCTCCTCGTCGCGCGGAAGATGATCTTACTCATACGAGGTTGCAAATGAGGCTAAGCTCACAAGAAAGACCCCCTGTCGGCAAATCTGAACATTCTAGAGCATTTACTTCTTATTCAGGTGTTTCGACATCGCGAGATAGAGAAATGCCAGGTCCTGCATTGCAAGCCACAGGATTGGTTCAAAGAGCTCAGGTTGGTAGTGGAGCGCCTTTAAGAAGGTTTGCGGGCGACCCATCTTCTTTTAAGCAAACAGACACATATTCATGAACTTCAGTTAGTTAGCGCAGAAGAGAGTAACTAATTTCATAATTTAGTTAACGTATAGCTCCTCTAAAAAGGGGCTATACGTTTTTTTGTTAGACTCAAATTTTGAGTAATAAATACGACCTTCAAAAAGGTGTATTTGAGAAAACTCTTGAATGGGGGCTCTTTTTTTATCTACGAAAGCAATACTTACGCTTACTTCATTTGCCGAAATAGGGTAAGTTGCTAAATAAGGCTTTACAAACTCGTTTTGATTTACGTAAGAGACGAACGAATCGACAATTTCTTTGAGAAGTATTTTTGCATCAGATTCTGTAAATTCTTTTGCTATTTCAAAATCTATATAAAAAGCATCGACTTTTTTATTTGTATAAAAGCCACCTGATCCTAAAGAAGAAAGATGTTTTGTCTCTTGCATATGCAATCCGAAGTTTTTTGCAACTCTTTCTGCTTCTTTTGCATGTGGCGGTGGAGTGGCACAAGCAGAGAAAATACAACCTACACAAATGAACTGAGTAAATAGATTCATATCCCCTCTATGTTATAATCAAGAATAAAAAGAAATAATATATTTATGAAATATAAATTTTTTTATTCGCTCTCATTTTTTTCTTTATACGGATCTTCTGGCTATTATTTAATAGCTCTTTGGCGATCATCTTTAACTGAAGCTTTTATCTGTTTATTAAGTTCGTTTATTTTTTACAAGTTAACAGCTAATTGGATTTATTACGCTAAAGATTGGATTAAAGCATCGATTGTAACCTATCTCTTGCTTTTTGCATGCATTCTTTTTGAAACGCCCTTTATCTCTTACGCAATTGCAATATCTTATCTATCAGCAACTTTTATTCAGGTTTACTTAGATGAGATGTGTCGTTCCAAAGAAGAATAACAGGATTTTCTCTTTCAAAACCTAAAATTGATCTAGAGGCAGTTGACAAATAGAATAAGCTACCAAAAGAGACGTCAAGTCCAAGCCATCTTGCTGCGATTGCTCTTGAAATATGGCCACTTGAAAATAGAGCAATTTCCCCTTTTAATGTTTTAAGGACCTCTAAAAACATATCTAACCGAATCGCAACCTCTTTTTTCGTCTCTCCCATTGGAGGATCTTTTGTAAAAATAGTCCAATTAGGGTCGCTCTTTCTAATTTCGTCTGTTGTTAACCCTTCATATGAACCATAATTCCATTCTAAAAGAGAGGGGTCCACTCTCATCTGTTTTCCTAAGCCTGCTATCTCACAAGTCTCTTTAACTCTTTTTAATGGACTTGCAAACACATGGTCAAAAGAACAATTTTTAAGACTTTTTCTTAAAGAATACGCCTCTTTTATCCCATTTGGAGAAAGCTCAATGTCTGTCCATCCTGTATGTCTTCCAGACTTAGTCCACTGAGTTTCCCCATGACGAAAAATATGAATTCTCATTTCTTCAAATTAGGCAACCAATTCATTTTTTTCAATAGATGAATCTTCTTGAATCGCTTGTTGGTATTCAGAAGTTAAAATCGTTTTGCAAACCTCAACCATCTGAAAATCTAAAAGCTTTAAACGTTTAAATATAACTTCATTTTTAGAACTCTCTTTAGAAAGCTCCTGATGTATAATAAGTAGTTTTGTGAAATAAGCAAACATATGTTTTAAAAGAAACCCACTTTCTACTTTTTTTAAAACTGGTTTCATTTCGCCATTAGGGAGCTTCTCTTTTCCTAAGATGGGATATTTTCTAGGTCTTCCTCTTGCTCTTTTGATTGATTGTTCTTGATTTTCTGAATGAATCTCTTTTCTAGGACGTCCTCTAGGTCTTTTAGGAGCCTCTTCAAAACCAGGAAGTTTCTCTTTTTTAGGTCTGCCTCTGCCTCTTTTTACGACTTCCTCTGAAATAAAAACTGGAATTGTATTATTAACATCTAACATAACTAACTACTCCGCATTATTATAATTATATATTACTAATTCACTATACATAATTAGTTTTATTTTTAAAATAATTATTTTAAATAATGCCAAGAAGGTTTAGTAAAATGATTATAATAATTACAGGACTTATATATTTTATATTAAATCTTAGATACTTATCAATTGAAGGGTGTTTTGCATAAAATTTTCCAGTCCCCTCCTTTAAATGAAGAAAAGCCTCTTTTATACCCCACTTCCACCCAACTAAAACAACAGCAAAGAGTCCACCGAGTGGAATCAATATATTGATGCTTACAAAGGAAATCGCATCAAAAAAGTTCATACCAAAAAAAGTGTAACCCTTCCATAAACCAAACGAAAGGGCGCTTGGTATGCCAAGAAGAAAAGCTCCAAAACCTGCCCAAAAAGTAGCTTTATGCCGGCTCCACTCTTTTTCATCATAAAAATAAGATATGACAGGTTCCATTGCAGAAATTTGAGAAGTAAGGCCTGCTATAAAGATCAAAAGAAAAAAGAGAATCGCTAAAAAAAAGCCACCAGTCATCTGAGAAAAAATAAGTGGCAATGTTTGAAACATCAAATTAGTTCCACCAGTTGGTACTGCACCTGCTGAAAAAACAACTGTAAAAATCGCTATTCCAGCAAGAAGAGATACTATAATCACAGATATTGCTATAGGAAAAGCAGTTTTAGGAATATTTTCATTTTTTGACAGATAGCTTCCATAGGTAACCATCGTTCCCTGTCCTATACTAAGCCCGAAAAGAGCTTGCCCTAAAGCCATTATAATAGCTGCAGGCGTTAAACTTTTCCAGTCGGGGGAAAACAAAAAGCTCAAAGCAGCTTTTGCATGGCTCATTGTCAAACCTTTAATAGCAAGAAGAAAGAGAAGAATAAAAAGCATAGGCATAAAAACTTTATTTGATGCCTCTATCCCTTTTTGAACTCCCACAAATAAAATCAACGTAGCCAAAAACATGAACGAGAAGTGGGTGGCTATCGCCCAGAAGGGAGAACTCACGTGGAGATTAAAATAATTTTGTGATTCTGCAATCGAGTGCAAATTTGTTAATTGGGAGGTAACCGCATCAATTAAATACCCAAGAGTCCACCCACAAATAACGCTATAAAAAGAACTTACGATAAATCCTGTAGCTATAGATAGTAGACCTAGTCTTCCCCATCTCTTAGTTTTTCCAAGTTGTCTATATGCGCCACTTGGGTTTAAATGAGTTTTTCTTCCAATAACTATTTCCGCAATCAAAACAGGAAGACTTACAAAAACAAGAAAAAATGCGAAGAGTAAAACAAAAGCAGCTCCCCCATTTTGACCCACGATATAAGGAAACCTCCAAATACTACCAAGGCCAACTGCAGAACCAATTGCCGCCCACATGAATCCTATATGTGATTTCCAAAGCTCTCTTTTCATGGACCAAGATTTTACAAGGAACTTACAAATACTACCAATAAAATTTTCCGGATCCCTAAGAAGCTATCCTAAAAAAATGATTGAGATGCTATGCTTCTATAAATTCAAAAAAACACATAAAAAAATTCTGCATTTTAATTCAATTTATAATTTTTTCGATAAAAACACCCCCCTAGTGATTCAAGAAGAGCTGAAAAGAAAACGACTTAATATTAATCATTTCTTTATACAAAACAGCCTCTTTTTTTTCTAGAAAAATTCTTTGAATTTAATTACAATCCTACGGATTACAACGATCTTAAGGTTTTACATGTCAAAAAAAATAAACGTCTTTGTTCTGACAATGATTAATATTGCAACGATTCTAAGCATTCGAAACTGGCCGATTAGCGCCCAATATGGCCTCTCCTCCGTTGTTTTTTTATCTCTTGCCCTCATCTTTTTCTTTATTCCTGCAGCTATGGTCTCTGCTGAACTTGCAACTGGCTGGCCACAAAAAGGGGGTGTTTTTGTCTGGGTAAAAGAGGCTCTAGGTCACAGAATGGGATTTTTAGCTGTTTGGCTACTTTGGCTTGAAAATGTTGTTTGGTACCCAACTATTTTATCGTTTGTTGCAGCTACCATCGCATACATAGTTAATCCATCCTTAAATGGGAATAAATGGTACACATTTTTAGTCATTATATCGATTTTCTGGCTCGTTACCTTTGTCAATCTAAAGGGAATCAAAATTTATGGCTGGATTAGCTCAGTGGCAGCATCTCTTGGCACGCTTTTTCCAGGACTTTTAATAATCTGCTTAGGCTTTGCTTGGATCGCATTTGGAAATCCTTCGCATATCGAATTTTCTCTAGATTCTTTAAAACCTAATTTAACTCATTTTTCTGATTTGGCTTTTTTAGCAGGTATTTTGCTAAGTTTTGGTGGAATTGAAATGTCTGCAGTTCATGCAAAGGATGTAGAAAATCCACAAAAAAATTACTCAAAAGCTATCTTCTTTTCTGCATTAGTCATTGTTATTTTAACTATTCTTGGAACTTTAGCTATTTCAATCATTATTCCTAAAAACAATATCAATCTCATATCTGGTAGCATAGAGGCTATCTACAACTTTTTTGAACTCTTCGGACTCCAAAAATTTATCCCCGTTATAGCAGGGCTTGTTGTAATAGGCTCTCTTGGAGGAGTAAGCACATGGGCTGCAGGGCCTTGTAGAGGTCTTTTAGCAGCTGCTGAAAAAGGGGATTTTCCTCCCCTAATGCAAAAGGTTAACAGACACGATATGCCGATTAATGTTATGATTATCCAAGCAGTTATAGTTACCCTTCTCTCATTTGCCTTTATTTTTATGCCAAATGTATCTAGCTCTTTTTGGATTTTAACAATCTTAGCTGCACAACTTTATACAATTATGTATCTTTTGATGTTTATTTCTGGAATTGTTCTTAGGTACAAAAAGAGAGAAGTTCAAAGACACTATAAAGTTCCTTTTGGAAATGCCGGCATGTGGATTATCAGCTCGATGGGAATTTTAGGATCTCTATTTACCTTTTTTATAGGATTTGTTCCACCATCTCCTGTTGATACGGGCGGCCTTCTATTTTTTGAGCTTTTCCTTGTTATAGGATTAGCCATTTTCTGTGCAGCACCGCTTGTGATATTTCAGTTAAGACACCTTTGGGCTCATAAGAGCCAAGAGCAGGCTAAGCTTAAATAAATAGAAGTTGTAATTGTGTCTGCAAGCATAAGGACAATTGGACCCGAGGCAATTTTAGGATCAAGTTTTATTGCGTGAAGAATCACAGGGATCAAGACACCAATAATTGCACTAACAATTACAGATATTGTAATGCCGACACCTATAACTACTGATGGAGCAACCCCGTCTCCCCAAAGAATGGCAAGAGATCCAACTATTAAACCGCAAGAGAGTGCAATTAAGATAAAAAGCCTAAGCTCTCTCCACAAATAGGCTCCTATTTTTTTCCAAAAGTTAGCGTACCTACTCATCTCATGCATACTTTGTGTCATTGACTGCATTGATATTGACTCTGAAAGAGCTAGAACAAGTGGAATAAACATAGCAAGTACAATTGCTTTGAGTAAGATCTCTTGATAAAAATTAGAAATAATTGCGCAAAGTATCCCTCCAATCATGTTGCAAAACATCCAAGGCGCTCTTGTAACGTACTTCTTAAGTGTTGGTTGTTTTTCATCCTCTTCAAGAATAAAGCCTAAAGTTTGAAACACTTGGTCTCTTTTTTTAGCTGTATCAAACTCTATTGACTCCTCAAAGTAGTCTTGCATGTTTATGACGCCAATGAATCTTCCTTCCTCTAGAACAGGAAGGGCTAGGAGATGAAATTTCTGCATAAGTAAGATCGCCTCTTTCATTGTGTGATCACTTTGAAGAGTCTTTATTTTTGTATTTAAAAGTGATGCAATCGGAGTGTCTGGCGAGCTAATCAATAAATCACGCGCGCTAACAAAACCTAAAAGACGTAATCCATCATCAACAACATAAAAGTAATAGATGTTTTTTTCTAAAATATGGAGTTTTCTAATATGCCGAATTGCTTCATCAACTGTTTGATGAATAGTTAAAAGTGACTCTACTTTTTTTACTCTTTCACGAACGCATCTATCAAGATCATCTTTTTTCATCTTTTTTTCTTATATATTATTGGATTAAATTGAGCAAAATTTTTAAACTAGTTTTCATGTCTTGGGAAGAAGTTGCACACTCATATGATAAAATTGTTGGCAAAGAAGGCCACTACTACCATACTCATGTCATCATGCCAAGTTTGCTAAAGCTATTTCAGTTTGATAAACATCAAAACCCAAAACTGCTTGATCTTGGATGTGGTCAAGGATTTTTGCAAGAGCATATCCCCTCTTCTGTTAGATACACGGGAGTAGATGCCTCAAAGTCTCTTATTAATCTTGCAAAAAAAAGAAGAGAGGGAAGCTTTGAAGTACACGATTTAACAAAACCGCTCTCTTTAAAAGAAAAAGATTTCACCCATATAACTCTTATTCTCTCGCTCCAAAACATGGGCCCTCCAGACGTTGTTTTAAAAAGTGCTAAAGAGCATCTTGCAAAAGATGGCTCTATTTTTATTGTTCTAAACCACCCCTGTTTTAGAGTTCCAAGACAGACTAGTTGGGGAATCGACGAGGCTAAAAAAATACAATTTAGACGGATAGATAGATACCTTACCCCCCTTATTATTCCAATAGCAATGGCTCCGAGCAAAAAAGAGGAATCAGAAGTTACATCATCCTATCACTACCCTATTTCGACCTACATCAATATATTAGGCGATCTATCTTTAGGTGTTACCCACATGGAAGAGTGGATTTCGGATAAGCAAAGTAGCGGTAAATTTGCAAAAATGGAAAATAGAAGCCGCGAAGAGATTCCTCTTTTTTTACTACTCCAAGCGAGACATTGATTTATGTGCGGCATTTACGGACATATCAAAAAAAGCAGTAAAACAAACTCTTTAAACGCATGTATTGATGGCCTTAAAAAACTTGAATACCGAGGCTATGACTCTGCCGGAGTAGCTGGTATCCATGATGGTAAAATAGTCTGTTGCAAAACAGTCGGAAAAGTAGTAGTTCTAGAAAGGGCTGTAAAAGCAATTAAACTCGAACTAAGTGTAGCAATTGCCCATACAAGATGGGCAACTCACGGAAAAATTACAGAAACAAATGCCCACCCCCATTTTGACGAGAGTAGGTCGATTGCCCTTGTTCATAATGGAATTATTGAAAATTATCAAAAACTTAAAACAGAGCTAGAAGAAAATGGAATCGAATTTCTCTCCGAAACCGACACCGAAGTTATTAGCCAGCTTATCTCTTTTCATTATGAAAATGATATTTCAAAAGCAATACAAAAGACACTTCCCCTGTTAGAAGGATCTTTTGCAATAGCTTTTATACACAAAGACCATCCAGATAAAATTATTGCAAGCTCAAGAGGATGCCCTTTAGCAATTGGTATTTGCCACGAAAGTCACGACATATTCCTCTCATCTGACAGCAATGCATTCACAAGCAGTAAACTAGATGTTTTTTATCTCCACGATGATGAATACGCAATCATCTCTCATGAACTTATTGAAGTCTATAATCTAGCAGGGATTAAACTTGTTAAGCAAATTGAGACCCTAAACCTAGAAAATATCTCTATTTCTAAAGAGGGGTTTGATCACTTTCTTTTAAAAGAGATACACGACCAACCATTATCCATTTCGAAAGCTATAGAAAATAGACTCGATTATGCAAATGCAACAGCTAATTTTTCTGAGCTTACTTTAAGTGATGAGGAATTGCAAAAAACAAATCGTATATTAATTTTAGCTTGTGGCTCTTCCTATCACGCGGGGTGCATTGCAAAACAAATTTTCGAAGCGTATGCAAAAATCCCAACTGAAGTAGAAATCGCCTCCGAATTTCGATATAAAGACCCAATCATTTTAAAAAATACCCTTATTCTAGCAATTAGTCAATCAGGCGAGACTGCAGACACCCTTGCGGCTGTTAAAGAGTCGAAAAGATCTAATTGCCCAGTCATTGCTCTTTGTAATGTAAAAAGATCATCTCTTTCAAGATTAGCCTCTTCGACATTATGGCTCAATGCAGGCCCAGAAATAAGTGTTTGCTCAACAAAAGCGTTTACAAGTCAGCTCACACTCCTCATGCTTCTTGCTCTAAAAATTGCAAGACTCAAAACCCTTTCTCATAAAGAGGGAAAAAAGTTTCTTTTTGAAATAGAGAGGCTTCCTGCTCAGATAGCTGATATACTTTCTAAATCATCCGAGATAGAAAAAATTGCAAAAAAGTATGCTGGCCATAAAGATTTCTTCTTTATAGGAAGAAATTATATGTATCCAACATCTTTAGAAGCAGCTCTTAAATTAAAAGAAATTACCTACCTCAACGCAACTGGCTACCCTGCTGGGGAAATGAAACATGGACCGATCGCATTGATTTCTAAAAAACTTGTAACAATTGCTCTTTGCGGCAACAAACACACATTTGAAAAACTATTAAGTAATCTTATGGAGATTAAATCAAGAGGAGGCCCTATCGTTGCATTTGCTCCGAAGAATTCCTCTGAAATTCTATCTCTTACAAATGATGTGATCTTTCTTTCTGATTCAATCTCTGATACATTTGCACCCATAACTTATTCTATTTGCTGTCAATTACTTGCGTATTATATTGCAAAATTTCTAGGAAAAGATATTGATCAACCTAGGAATCTTGCTAAATCGGTAACAGTAGAATGAAGCTTTTTATCTCCCTTTTCGTAGGCTTTTTTATAGCTCTTCTGACATCTCTTTTTTTTCTTCCAGATATTGCTTCTAAAGAATTTGCAGTCAGAATCTTATCAAATCAACTCAAAAAAAGATACGGGCTTGAAATAGAATCAGCTCAATTTAGTTGGAAAGGCCCCCAGGTCATTAAAGGGATTTTTCTCGTTAAGGGATCTAAAAAAGTCGTAATAGATAAACTCGTCTACGAAAACAAAAAAATCGTTCTTACAAACAACAAAGCCTGGACTGAAGGGCATCACTTACAAAGCAATCAGATTACAATCGACTTAGGAACTGATTTTCAAATTCCTTTTTCTTTTGACGCTTTAGACATTCCCAATATGAAAATTGACCTAGGTGTTATCCTGTGGCAAAATTTCGGAACGGTCAAAGACCTTCTCTCGCTTTTACAACTAAAAATTCGAATAGATGCTGATATTCCTGTTTGGTTCCAAGAAATTCCCGCAAGTTTAAAAAATGGAGTTCTCACCTTGTCTAGAACTGCATTTCTCGTCGATAATAGATATGAATTTGCTGTTTGGAATAAGATCGATTTTTCAGCTAAACAATTCGATCTTATTTTTGGGATTCCAAAGTCAACCATACAAAACGTATTAGACATTCAAGGTCTTCCCAAAAATTACACAATCACAATGAAATTCGATGGCCCATTTGATAACCCAAGTCTCCACAAATCAAAAGCTCTAAAAACAATTGGAGCATTGCTTCTCTTAAAACAACTCCCCCTCTCTCCCATCCCCAGAGTTAAAGACTCCCCTCCCGAAAGAAGGCCCTTCCCCTGGGAAAAGCGCATAAATTATTAATATAGAGTCATTAAACTAAAATCAGACGGGAGAGGGCAACTTGTTTGATAAAAATGATAACGGGGAAGTTTTTTCTTCCCCTTTTATACACTTAGACTCTACCTATTAATTAGCGACTTGAATATCAGAGCAGCTGTAGACATCTTGAATGGCATGCAATAATCTCACCCCATCTTTCATTGGCTTTTGGAAAGCTTTGCGACCTGAAATAAGCCCCATTCCGCCAGCCTTTTTATTAATAATGGCTGTTCGAACCGCATCGCGAAGGTCATTTTTTCCAGATGCGCCACCTGAATTA
Organism: Chlamydiota bacterium; assembly: GCA_016866545.1. GTDB lineage: Bacteria > Chlamydiota > Chlamydiia > Chlamydiales > 2-12-FULL-49-11 > VGMD01. Next base: position 36,990 of record VGMD01000006.1, read on the forward strand.
ATAAGACCCATTCGCCCCATATAACAATTGGCAACCTGATAACGAGTTAGATCAATTGGATGATCGGAGGTCAACTCTGAGTAAACTCTCTCATCTGTTTTTCCAAACTTAAGAGCATTGTAACCACCGTTATTTTCTGGCATTTTTTGCTTAATAATATCGGCCTGCAAGGTAACTCCCAAGTGATTTGCTTGACCTGTCAGATCGGCTGAGACATGATAATCAATGCCATCTTTTTTGAAGGCTGGGTTTCTTAAATAACACCAAAGAACTGTTGCCATTCCCACCTCATGAGCTATCTCAAACGCTTGTGCAACCTCAATAATTTGTCTACTACTCTCGGGTGATCCGAAATAAATTGTTGCACCTACAGCTGTTGCTCCAAGTTCATACGCCTCTTTTATTGTGCCAAATAAAATCTGATCATATTTATTTGGGTAAGATAAAAACTCATTATGATTAATTTTTACAATGAAAGGAATTTTATGCGCGTACTTTCTTGAAACTGCACCTAAAACGCCAAATGTACTAGCAACCGCGTTACACCCACCTTCGATTGCTAATTTTACTATATTTTCCGGATCAAAATAGATTGGATTTGCTGCAAATGATGCGCCAGCTGAATGCTCTATCCCTTGATCTACAGGTAAAATTGATAAATAGCCTGTGCCAGCAAGCCTGCCATGATTATAAATGCTTTGTAGATTTTGTAAAACGCGAATACTTCTATTCGAAGGAAGAAAAACGCGGTCAATAAAATCTGGACCTGGTAAATGAAGTAGCTCTTTTGAAATCTTGCACTTTTTAAAATCCATCACATACTCAAGTTCATCACCCAAAGTCATTTCAAGTTCTTGAAAAATCATATACCATCCTTTTTTTTACAATTATATCGAACTATTTTGATTTTTGCCAATATTCCTGGATCTCTTCTAAAGTTTTCCCTTTTGTCTCAGGAACAAAAAAGTAAACAAATAAAAGCGCAAGCAAGCTTGTCAGAGCAAACAGGAAAAATGTTTGGCCAATTCCAATTGCTTCTACTATAAATAAAAATAACCAGGAAACTAAAAGCTGCGCGATCCAATTCGTAAATAAAGCAAGAGAAACAGCTTTTCCTCTAATTTCCAAAGGAAAAATTTCAGCTGTCAAAACCCAGACAACAGGCCCTAAGCTAATACCGAAAAACATTATGTATAGTAAAAGCGAGCCAACTGCAGCTAGACTGTTTTGAAAAAATAGCCCAAGCAAAACAAGCGAGAGAATCATTCCAGGAATTCCGATCAGTAAAAGTGATCTTCTCCCAAGGCGGTCCATTCTTGCCATAGCAAATAAAGCTGTTCCTACATTAAGCATCCCAAGCAACATGGTCGCTAAAAATTTCCCGCATAAGCTCGAAATTCCTGCGTGATGAAAAATCTCTGGCGCAAAACAAATAACTGCGTTTATCCCCGTGATTTGCTGAAAAATGGAGAGGAGAATACCTACAAATAAGGCTTTTTTAAGACCCCCTTGAAAAAGCTTTGCAAAACCAATTTTCTTTCGATGTTTTTTGCTCTCTACTGCTTTATGAATAATTTCTTCCGCCTCTTTATGAGGGTAAAATTTTAAAAGCAAATCCCTTCCGCCACCCACATCCCCTTTTGATATCAGCCAACTAGGACTTTCTGGCATAAAATAAATAAGAATGATTGCAAAGCCTGCAAAAATCGCGCTTAGTCCAAGAGCCATTCGCCAGCTTTGCATTTGAAAAAGAGCGAGATTTGTTATGTAAGAGAGCAAAATCCCCAACGTAATGGCTACTTGATACAAAGAGACCATCTTTCCCCTGTATTTAGGCAATGCGATCTCTGCAAGATAGATGGGAACTACCATCGAACTAATTCCAATTCCACACCCTACAAGAAACCGAAAAAGCAAAAGCTCAATAAAGGTGTGGGCTAAAGCAGAAAATAGACTTCCAAAAAACAAAAACATCCCTGCAAAAAATATAGCCCTCTTTCTTCCGTATCTATCTGCGACAAAACCGCCTGCAAGTATCCCTGCCATGGCACCTAAAAGAACAAGACATACGACTGAACTTTTTGAAAATGAGTTCATTACAAACTCTGAAGAGAGGAAAATCATAACTCCTGAAGCAATGCTTATTGGATAGCTAAATAAAATACCGAAAACGATCGCTATTCCAAACACGATTAAGAACTCTTTCTTCTCTCTTATATTCAACATATTACGAATACCTACACTTTACATTGGACTTTTTTTAAAATATCGTTATCAAAGAGGTTAAAGTAATTTCTTTCTATATAAACAAAGGAACTTTATGGCCTCAAAATTTAGTAAAATCAATACGCTTTGGCAAGCAATTGGAGGAGCTATTTTCGCTCCCATTCTTGTCATGCTACTCATTATTGACTACTTTAATTACGGATATTTAAGTGGTTATCAATCTTTACTATGGTTAAATCTCGCATTCTTGTTTTTTCATGAATTAGAGGATTATATTCTTAATCCAAATGGATTCAAACGTTTTTTTAATTCGTATTCTGTATTTGCTATAAAACCGCATAAAACAAACGAGCCACTAAGCGAAAAAGTAATTTTCACAGTCAATGCTCTTGCTTGGGCGTGGGCTATTTTAGCAGCCGTTTTTGCAAAACAGCTCCCTTGGTTAGGGATTAGCTTCCTTATTACCAACAGCTTAATCAACTGTTTTTCACATACAGTTCTTTTTCAGCTCTCGCACAAATCCTACAATCCCGGTCTAATTACGGTTATTTTTCTTTTTATTCCTCTCTATACAGCTATTTTATGGTATACCATCGCATTTTCAATTCTCACAGCCTCTGGATGGGCTATCGGGATTATTCTAGGTATTGCAATGACTCTTCTCATGTCTTCTTCAATTAAATCAAAAACAGTAAAATAAAAAAGACAATTATCTGGTAAAAGAAAAGTCTACAACCTTTCCATTCTTATAAGGAATGTAAGCATGGAAAGGCCTAGGATCGGCGTCAAGGACAAGGGGAATAAAATATTTATCGCCCTCCCACATAGAAAGATTGCTAATATCGAGTACATCTACCCAAACTAAATCGCCTTCGTGATTTGAAGTAAATGGAGTGCCTGAAAACTCTTTAATTAAAAAGACAAAGCCTAACCAGTGCTCGCCATTTGGACCAAAACCTGGCCAATTGACAGTGCCTCGCAAAACAATATCGGTGCAGTCAATGCCAGCCTCTTCCAAAATTTCTCTCTTCATGCCCTGAAGAACATCTTCGTGAGTCTCTAATTTTCCGCCAAGACCATTGTATTTACCAAGCTGATGATCGCTTTTTCGTTTGTTTCTATGAACCAAAAGCACTTTCTTATGATCTTTTGATAAAACAAAACCAAGAGTTCCTATGATGGGCTGATACATAACTTCGCTTTTCTACTCTTTAACGGCGCTAAAACCCTCCCAATCAGATCGTATCCAATTGAGTCAGTAATTTCAACTTCATAAAATTCCCCGAAAGAGGAAACTTTACGCCAGTCATTAATGATCACCTTACCATCAATTTCAGGACATTGTCCATAAAATCTACCTGCAAGAAGCTCTTTACTCTCTTCATGATACCCGTCAATAAGCACTTTTAAACGCTTACCTATGTGTTTTTCCCCATCTAAGCTCTCTTGCTGTGCTTTCACAAGCCTTTGAAATCGCTCTTCTTTTACTTCTTCAGAAAGATGTCCATCAAGTTTTGCTGAATAAGACTCCTCCTCTTTTGAATATTTAAAAATACCTACATTGTCTAATCGGTAATTTTCTACAAATTCCAAAAGCTCTAAAAACTCTTCTTCCGTCTCTCCAGGAAATCCAACCATCAAAGAGGTTCTAATCACAATTTCTGGAATCTCTTTTCTCAGCTTCGTTAATATCTCTTCAATCTGTGCCCTGTCGGTTTTTCTGTGCATTCTCTTCAAAATCCGGTCGTTAATATGTTGCAAAGGCATATCAAGATAGGGACAAATTTGCGGATTTTCTTTTAAGATCTGAATGACCCCATCTGTAATTTCATCGGGATAGAGATAAAGAAGTCTAATCCAATGATCTCCCCTTACTTTTACCATCTCTTTTAGTAGTTCTTCTAAGCCGTTAGTCTCTCCCCGATCTTTTGCAAAATCTCCTAAATCTTGCGCAATTAAGATAACTTCTTTTACCCCTTCGTTTACAAGAATTAAAAATTCTTTCATCACTTGAGAAACAGTTTTACTTACAAGCTTACCTTTAATCAAAGGGATGATACAAAACGAACATCTTTTTTTACACCCTTCAGCAATTTTTAGATAGGCATAGTGTTTAGGAGTAGAAAGTGTTCTTGGGATTTCCCCTTGTTGCAAATAACTTTTTGCATCAGATAAATACTCACCCTTCTCTTCGCTAAGAACTGCTTCTAGAACTTTTTCCATATCACCAGAACCTAAAAAGTAGTGAATCTCTGGAAATCTTTCTTTTAAACTCTCCTTACTTCCTCGAACCATGCAGCCTGCAACAATTATTTTTGCTGTGCTCTTTTTTTCTTCAAAAAGGGTTTCTATTGTCTTAAACCCCTCTTCTCTTGCCGACTCTAAAAAACCACACGTATTAACAACTAAGTAATCAGCCTCTCTAGGATCTGCAACTGCCATGAAACCAGCTCTTAACAAAACTCCTATCATCACCTCAGTATCGACAAGATTCCTTGCGCATCCAAGAGATGTAAAATGTACTTTATTCACAAAAAATTCCGATTTTTCAATTTATTTCAGTGTGGCCATTATATGCTCATTTCTCATATCATTCAAGCATGTTAGCATTAGTAGTTGGATCATTAGTTGGGCTAGATCCTTATCTTTTTCTCGAAGATACTGAAAAAGAAGAGACCAAAGCTTTTATTCAAGAACAAACTCAACACACAAGTTTTTTTTTAGATACCCTTCCAAAAAGAGAGTTAATCAAGAATAGACTATCTGACATTCTTGATTTCGCCTATCATGGTACTCCGGTTATAAAAAAAGATTTTGCATTTAGCCTAGATAAACCTCAAAAATCGGATTATAAGTCACTTTTTATTACTAAGAAAGGTTGCAAAGAGCTTTTAATTGACGGGCGCAATGGGCAAATTAAAAATTTTAGCCCCTCTCCAAATGGAAAGTATGTAGCGTACTCTGTTTCAAAAAATTGCAATGATCAAGCAGATCTTTTTATCATTGACTCTGAAAAAAAAGAAAAAAATGGTGAGTTTGTCTCATCTGATCTTTATCCCTGGATGCATTCTAATCTTGTCTGGTCTAACGATTCCAAAGGATTTTGGTATACAAAAAAAGATCTATTAGCACCCCCCGGTGAAGAAAAGCTCCATCAAAAAATTTACTACCACTCTCTTGGTACCGACTTTAATTTAGATCCTTTAGTATTTGGAGAAACTCTTCTAAGAGATGACTTACCAAATCCATTCATTTCAATCAATGGAAGCGACCTTTTAGTTCAAGTCTTTGTAGGCGGTCAAAATGTAGATTACTACTTAGATAACAAGTTAATTTTCAAAGATGGAGAGATAAATTCTTACCCCCAAATTCATAAAGATAGAATCTATTTAAAAAACGGCAATGAAATCTATGCTACAAAATTAGATGAGCCACACAATTGGCGTCTTATTTTTTCTGAAAAAAAAGATATTATAGAAAAATTTATTTGCGTAGAAGACTCTCTTATTATTCAATCCCTAAAAGATGTCTCTACACAATTAAACGTATACGATTTGGATGGGAATTATATCTCTCCAATCACTCTACCCTGTCCAGGCTTAATAACTGAATGGAGCGCAAATGAAAATTTTCTTATTTTTGGGTTTTCCTCCTTTTTTATTCCTCATATTGTCTACCAATTCGACACAAAATCAACTGACCTAACAATTTTAAAAGAGGTAGAATTCCCATTTAGTGGAGACGAATTTCGTATCAAACAATACTTTATTTTGGCCCAAGATGAAGAATTGATCCCTTTATTTATGATTCATAAAAAAGGTGTTTCTCAATCTGGAAATAATCCTGTTTTACTCTATGGATATGGCGGATTTGGCGCCTCTTCCCTACCTAATTTTAATCCATTTGCAATTCCCTTTCTCGAACATGGTGGCATTTACGTAATTGCTAATATTCGTGGCGGCGGTGAATATGGCGAGAACTGGCATAAGCAAGGAATGAAGCAAAATAAGCAAAGAGTTTTTGATGATTTCATCGAGGTTGCTGAGTGGTTAATTAAAAAAGGGTACACAAACCCTTCAAAACTTTCGATTTTAGGAGCAAGTAACGGCGGTCTTTTAACAGGCGCTATGCTCACTCAAAGGCCTGATCTTTTTAAAGCAATTATAATTGGTGTCCCTGTTCTAGATATGATTCGGTTTCACCTTTTTTTTGGCGGCAGATTTTGGATACCTGAATATGGCTCACCTGAAGACCCCAAAGATTTAGACTACCTTTTAAAATACAGCCCATACCATAATATCAATAATAACACCGATTACCCATCAACTCTTATTTTTACATCTGATTCAGACGATAGAGTTCATCCTATGCACGCTTATAAAATGACAGCAAAGCTAAATGCGACTAAAACTAGTAAAAAGACATACCTTTTAGTAGAAAAAAATGCAGGTCATGGAGGCGATCCTAAAACAACATCCAAGATACGTTTCTATTCAGACATCTATAGCTTCATTTTTCATGAATTGGATATAAAATGAGTTTATTGAAATATATAGTTCGAAAATTTATTATCTGCCTCACAACCCTTTTTTTCGTAGTAACTCTTACTTTTGTATTGATGAAATCAATTCCAGGAAACCCTTTTTTACAAGAGCAGGCGATTCCAGAGGAAATTATGAAAGGATTAAAAGCGCACTACGGTCTTGATAAACCAATTTATGAGCAATATGCAAAATACCTAAAGGGAATTATCACATGTAATCTAGGCCCATCCTTTAAATACGAAGGAAGAACAATTAATGACATCATTCGAAACGGATTTCCTATTTCCTTTTCTTTAGGTATTTTAACCCTTCTAATAGCTATCGGATGGGGTGTTTTTTGGGGCTCTTTAGCAGCTGTTTATAAAGGAAGTTTTATTGACCGCTTTGCCACAGTAATTGCAGTTCTTGGTATGTCTTTGCCAAGTTTTATTATGGCAACTTTTCTCCAATATTTTTTTGCATTAAAACTTGGTTGGCTCCCTATAGCAAGATGGGGTAGTTTTAATCATATGATCCTGCCTGCAATAGCAATGTCTTCTTTTCCAAGCGCTTTTATAGCAAGACTTACAAAATCGAGCATGATTGAGGTATTAGAAAAAGATTACATTCTAACAGCAAAATCAAAAGGTCTTTCAACTTTTGAAATTTGGAAAAACCATGTTTTTAAAAATAGCCTTTTACCCGTTGTCTCCTATTTAGGAGCTCTTACAGCAAACATTTTAACAGGAAGCTTCGTTGTCGAAAAAATTTTTGGGATCCCAGGACTTGGAGCTTTTTTTGTAAACAGCATCATAAATAGAGATTACACAATCATCATGGGATTAACTATCTTTTACAGCTCTCTTTTAATGATTACAATCTTTCTTTCCGATCTTTTTTTTCTCATACTAGATCCTAGAATCAAAACAGGCCTGTCAGACTATGAAAAAAAACTCGCATGATTACTTAAACGACAGCTTATTACGATTCAAAAAAAATAAGCTAGCTATGTTTGGTCTCTTTATTTTAATAGTTTTAATGATCTTAAGTGCTATAGGACCATCTTTTAGCCCCTATACCTACTTTGAGACAAATCTTGCATGTAAAAATCTAAGCCCCACCTTGACTCACCCTTTTGGCACAGACGAACTTGGTCGGAGCCTCTTTGTAAGAATTTGGTGGGGAGCTAGAATCTCTTTATTCATTGGAATTACCGCAGCTATTATTGATATGATTTTAGGTGTCTTTTTTGGGGGGATTGCAGGCCTTGCTGGAGGAAAAATAGAAGAGGTGATGATGAGAATTGCCGACATGCTCCACTCACTTCCTCACCTTCTAATTGTCATTTTACTGACAGTTATTATGAAACAAGGAATTGCAACAATTATAATTGCAATGACCCTAACAGGCTGGATTAATATGGCTCGAATTGTAAGAGCGCAAATTCTCTCACTAAAAGAATTAGATTTTATTATTGCCTCAAAGTCAATGGGGGCTAAACGTGGAAGAATTTTACTTAGACACCTAATCCCTAATTGCTTTGGTCCAATTATCACAACAATGACGTTGACAATTCCCCAGGCTATCTTTACCGAAGCTTTTTTAAGTTTTTTAGGCCTTGGTGTACAAGCGCCAATTGCAAGCTGGGGAACAATGGCAAGCGACGGTCTTTCAGCCCTCTCTTTCTACCCTTGGAGGCTTTTTTTTCCTGCAGCTTTTATTAGCATTACGATGTTAGCCTTTAATTTAATAGGAGATGGTTTAAGAGATGCATTCGACCCAAGGTTACGGCAATGATTGTTTCAAACCTCTCCCTTTCATTTAAATTTTTTGGAAAAAAACTACCTGTTCTAAAAAACATTAACCTATCCATTAAAGAGGGTGAAAGTATTGCAATTGTTGGAGAATCTGGCTCTGGAAAAACTACATTAGGAAAATCTCTTTTAGGTTTAAACCCTTTGAGTCAAACAGTTGTAGAGTCAGGAGAAATCATTTATAAGAATAACAACCTTTTATCTCTATCTGAAACCTCCTTAAATAGATTTAGAGGAAAAGAGATTGGGATGATTTTTCAAGACCCCCTCACCTCTTTAAATCCCACCATGAGTGTTGGAAACCAAGTTTTAGAAACAATCATTAAGCACGACGCAAAACTAGACAAAAAAGAGGCGAAAAAAAGAGTTATTAAGCTGTTTGAATGGCTCGGAATAAATAATGCTGAAGAAAGATTTAATCACTACCCTCATCAATTTTCAGGCGGGATGAGACAAAGAGTTGTCATCGCAATCGCCTTAGCTCCTCGCCCTAAAATCTTAATTGCTGATGAACCTACAAGCGCACTTGATGCAACAATTCAAATCCAAATTTTAGATCTTTTGAAAAAAATACAAGAAGAGCTCAAAATGAGTATCATACTCATTACCCACGACCTTTCACTCATCTCTTGCTTTACTACAAAAACAGTTGTTATGTACAGAGGGGAAATTGTTGAAGAAGCTGACACTAAAACTCTTTTATCCGATCCAAAACATCCTTATACAAAAAAACTTGTGGGATCAATACCAAAACTACATACCGATAAAAGCAATCGGCGCCACAATCAAAAAGGAGAAAAACCCTTAATAGAAGCTTTTAATCTTTCTCATAATTTTGTCCATAACCTCACTTTTACAATTAAAGAGGGCCAAACTTTAGGTGTTGTAGGAGAAAGTGGTTCTGGAAAAACTACACTTGCTCTTTTGCTTATGAACCTTATTCAACCCATATCCGGAGCAATTTTATATAAAGGAAGACCTTTTACAAAAGATGATAGAAAAGAGATTCAAATGGTTTTTCAAGACCCCTACAGCTCTCTTGACCCAAGGATGACTGTAAGTGAAATTATTCGAGAACCACTAGCCATTCATAGAGTTGGTATGAAAGAGGAACAGAAAAATAGGGTGCTCGAACTACTTTGTCAAGTCGATCTAGATCAAAGTTTTTTAAAAAGATACCCCCATGAACTTAGCGGCGGTCAAAGACAACGAGTGGCTATCGCAAGAGCTTTAGCCCTAAACCCTAAATTTCTTATTTGTGATGAACCAATTGCATCACTTGACGTATCAATCCAATCTCAAATCATTGATTTATTAAAAAGACTTCAAGAAGAGCTTTGTCTAACCTATCTTTTTATCTCTCATGATCTTGCTATTATAAAAGAGATGTCAGACATGATTTGTGTGATGTATATGGGCGAAATTGTAGAGATGCAGCTTTGTGAAAAACTGTATGAAAATCCGACCCACCCATATACAAAAAACTTACTAGCCTCTTACCTTATACCAAACGCTTAAGAAGAATAGTTCCCTCAAGAGAAACCCCATTCTGAAGCGTTAAAAGACTCATAAGCCTTCCTTTTAATGTGTTCTCTTTTTTCTCTTCATTTTCACAAACAACGAATACGTCTCTACAAAAAATAGCTAAAAAAGTTCCTGATAGAAGAAACACCGCACTTGAAATAGGAGCTGTAACTAAGCTTCCAATTCCTGCAATCGCAAATATTGCCCCTACAACTCCAGCAATTACAGCTGCAATTTTTATTTGCTTAAGCTCATTAATTCCCGTTTGCTTTTGAATAAAATTGCTTGCCTCATTAACAAAAGAACCGGCACTTACTAAAAAATTACTTACTGCTTCCATACTCACCTCAAAAGTTAAAGTTTTGATAAAGATATTTTATCAAAATTGTATTGAGTGAGCAATAAAATAGAAAAAAAGGCTAAATTAAAAATTTTTTTTCTTCTAAACACTCTTTTTCGCTAGGTCTACAGACCCAAACTCTACAGTTAACAGAAGCTAAAATTTTTTCTGTAACAGGACCTAAAGAATTTTTTGACCTACTTCCTAAAATCAATAAATCATACCCTTCCTTATCAATTAATTCTTGAACAGCTTTTGTGATAGAGCGTGATTTAATCATTTTTACATGAATTTTTACCCCTTTATCTAATCCAAATGCACAAGCTTTTCTTAAAGAGGCTTCTGCGTAACTCTCTTTTTGAAGCATAGGCGCGCTCATAGGCAACATATAAGGAACTTCAATCACATGAACTAACGTGATTTCTGCTCCAAATTTTTTGGCCAAATTACAAGCGATAACAAGTGTGTCAGAAACTAAATTTCCTCTTGTCAAAAGTAAGATTTTTTCAACACTTAGCTCTTTATAATTTGGTATTTTTATTTTTTCTAATTCAATCTGCCCAACAGGAGATATTTTATGATGCTTTCTATACATAAAATACATAACTAGACCCAAAGCAACCCAAATTAATCCAAAATTTCTCCCATTCGGTTTTGTAATAATAACTAAAAACCAAACTGTTAAAGTCATTACAGCCCCGATTAATGCAGTAATTGAAAGACTTTTCCCTTTAATTTTTACATTTAAAGGGGCTTTAAAAGGTCTTTCTATATCTGGATAGCGGAATCTATGAAAGATTAAGGAGATATGAGCGCAGAAAAATGCAAGCATTGCACCAAAGCTGTATAGCTCTGCAAGGGCATTTAAACTTCCTCCGCTCCAAATAATTACAAGAGAAGCTAATACTCCAAAAATAAGAAGTGATACATAGGGGGTTTTAAATTTTTTATGAAGATTATAAAATGCTTTTGGTAGCTGAAAATACTCCCCCATATTAAATGAGAGCCTAGAAGCTCCAATTAAACCTGCGTTTGAAGCAACTGCTAATAAAATTGCAGCTAATAGGCCGACCCACGGACCTAAAACTGTACTTCCAATAGGAAGCGCAGCTACGATACCTGCTATTGGATCTTCTTGGTAAGTTGTAGCAAGCTCCTCGGGCGAAACAGCAGAAAGTGCTGTTATAGAAATACCTGCATACATTACAAGCAAAAGTCCCATAGCTAAGACGATAGCTCTTGGTACAGTTTTCTTTGGATTTTTTGCCTCTGCTGAAAGTTGAGCCATTGACTCAATTCCCGTATAAGCAACCATAGCCATTACAACGCCATAAATAAACTGCTCCCAACTTGGAGACCACATTTTATCAGGTCCATTGATTTGTAAATGTTGAATAAAATCAGGGATTGAGACTAACGTAAAAAGACCTATTACAATAATAACTAGCTGGGTGATAATTGTTAACACTGTTAACACTAAAGAGAGTCTTGTCGATTGCTTATTGCCTCTAATATTTAAATAGATCAAAAATAGTATGATAACAATCGAAAACCCTATTTTTACAGAGACAAATTTTAGATAGGGGAAAAAAAATGCTAGATATGGACCAACTGAATAAGCTGAAACAGAAATAGTTACAATGTAGTCTAACAGAAGTGCCCATCCGGCGATAAATGAAATCAAATCGTTAAATGTTTTTCTAGAAAATGAAGCCGATCCTCCCGCCTCTTGCATAACTGAAGACATTTCAGCGTATGTAAGAGCTGTGCAAACAAAAACAAGCCCTGCAAGCAAAAGTGCAATAGGAGCTGCACCAAGAGCATACATTGCGGTAATACCAAGCGCATAATAGATCGACGATCCAAGGTCTCCATATCCGATTGCAAAAAGGTCACCGACGCCAAGGCTCCTTTTCATATGACCCTTATCGACTTGTGTTATCTTATCATCCATAAGACAACGATATACGGATTTTACTTAAATTTGGGAAGCTGAAAAATTACGTCTTCTTTTATGAAAGTGATCTCTTCAGATGTGGTAACACCTAATTCATATAACCGTTCAATACATTTTAGAACAATTTCTTCAGGAGTAGATGCTCCAGCTGTAATTCCTATTGTTTCAACACCCTCTAACCAAATCGGCTCAATTTCATCAAATGAATTAACCAAATAGGCAATAACCCCTTTTTTTTCAGCAACTTCTCTTAATCGATTTGAATTAGAACTTGCAGGGTCACCCACAACCAAAACAAGATCTGCTTCATTAGTTATTTCTTTAAGAGCAAGCTGTCTATTTGTAGTTGCATAACAAATAGAAGAAGTTGGAAGCGTCTCAATTTGAGGGTATTTATTAACAAGCTCAGATGTTACCTCTTTTACATCATCTAAACTAAGAGTTGTTTGTGTCAGATAGAAAAGCTTGTCATTTTGAGAAAACGGTAAATTTTTGACATCTCTTATATTTTCAACAATCGTTGTCTGATTTGGCGCCTCTCCGAAAGTACCAATTATTTCAACATGGTCTTTATGACCAATTAAAATAATATGATACCCTTTTTCAGCATATCTTTTTGCCGCTGAATGCACTCTTGTAACAAGACCACAGGTTGCATCAATCTCAATTAAGTCACGTCTCTTTGCATGCTCTCTCACCTCTGGCGAGACACCGTGGGCTGAATAGATAATTCTAGAACCTATCGGAACGTCATCAAGATCTTCTACAAAAACAGCTCCAAGATCTTCTAACTTCTTAACAACATGCTTGTTATGAACAATATGATGCTTTACCCAAATAGGTGCTCCATAGAGCTTTAAAGCCTTTTCTACAGTCTCAATAGCTCTATCAACGCCCGCACAGAAGCCTCTTGGCTTAACAATTAATAATTTCATTTAGACATTGTACTAAACTTTTCTAAAGCATGCGATATCTAAAATAAATTTTAGCCAACATCGGCTGCACATCTAAATCCGTAGGTGCGGTTTAGGCTCCCTGGATTATTTCTGTGCCGGTGCGAGCATCTAAGGTCGTCTTTTAAGCTTTTCCAACACCCCCCTCTCAAGACTCTATAGACTCCTTGGTGAGGCCCCTTTGGATTAAACGGCTCTTGGATTGAAATTTCGTAGTAATTATACCCATACCAATCTTCGCACCATTCGTATACATTACCAGCCATATCAAAAAGACCGTTTGCATTTGCAGGATAACTCATTACTGGGGTTGTATCAGAACTGAAAAAATTAGCTTGTGTTCTTTCTATTTCAGAACCAGATGGATAAAGATTTTCTTCTACTCCACAAGAGGATGCTATCTCCCACTCAACTTCTGTTGGTAATCGTTTTCCGACCCAATGAGCATAAGCTCTAGCCCCATACCAACTAACTCCAACCACCGGATGTTTTGCATATCCCGATTCGATGCTAATTTTTCCCCCACTTCTTTTGATCCGAGACTCTTTTAGAAGAATCATATCATTGTTATTGCTATCTTTTTCACAGCCCATGACATCTAAAAATCTGACAAACTGCTCATTAGTTACAGGATGAACATCAATTGCAAAACTAGAGAGTTGAATTTTATGCCTTGGTTTTTCATCTCTAGCACCCGCATTTGTCCCTCTAAAGTATTCGCCTCCCTCAATGACGATCATTTCTGTAAGCATTGGTTGTTGATCTGTCACCTCTTTTTCTTTTGGCTTATACTGCGTAACAGTCAACTTTGTTTCAAATATCGCGCCCGGATCTTCTTCATACTCGAATTTCTTCAATACAGAGGGTTGAATAATTGGCTTAGGTTGGGTATCTAAAGAAGCTGCTGTAGATAAACCTGTATAAACAGGCTCTGGGGCGAATTCCTTCTCTTTCTCCAAAGCTCTTACAGGAGAGACTCTTTTTAAATTTCTTTCAATATCATGCAATTCTTTAGGTGCAATTTTTTCTAATAGATCACAAAGATTTTCGCACCGCTCATTTGGATTTTGTTTTAAAGTCGCCTTAATCAAAAGGTCCCAGTTGCATGAAAAAGAAGAAAGCTCCTCTGACGGCATAGCAAAATATCCTTCCGGCATATACCCCATTAATAAAAAGTAGGCTAAAAGACCAAATGAATAGACGTCTGATTTTGAAGAGAGCCCTTTTTCATTTCCACCAAGTTTTTGCTCAGGTGCTAAAAAAGCGTAACTTTGTAAAAAAGATCTGTGCAACTTACTTAAAATTTTTAAATCACCTCTTTTTTCGCTGTAGGGAGAATCTGCTTCAAAGCCTGTAATAGTTTGATCAAGTTCTAAAGTTTTGGCAACAACTTGATACATCTTGGAAAGAATTACACCCTGCCCAATAAATGTATTAATTCCCATATCACTTAAGTAAAGATGATTGATCCCATCCTCAAGCCTACCTACTAAAATATTATTCAACTTAATAGATCCATGAAACAGCCCCTCTTTGTGAATGTAATCAAGACCGTAGGCTACTTGTTTTAACAAAGAAATAATCTCTTTTTCTGTAAGCCTTGTTTTTAGATTTCCTAGATAGTGAGAAAGATTTTTACTCTCCCCGCTCGGGTCTGAGATATAATCTGAAACTAGAAAGTAACGGTCACCATCTTTTGAAACTGTATGCATTTTAACAAGATTTAAGTGATCAAGAAGTGCAATTTTTCCAATTTCTGTCTCAAATTCTCTAATAAAAGATGGGTCTGATGTAATTTCTTGCGGGAGACACTTAATTGCAAACCGTTTTTTAAGAAACTTATGCTCACCTAAATAAATTGCACCCAGAGGTCCTTCACCAATTAGTTTAAGAATGCGAAAATCGCCTATTGCATCGAGCATCAAACTTCTCCTTCATTAAAAAGGACTATTAGACAAGAAGTCCTAATTTTTTTGCAAGCCACCAAGCAAGAAAAAGAACTACAGCAACACCAAGTGACCATAAAAGATTGGGAATCCATTTAATGCCGTGAGAGGAATTTCCTCTCATTTCTAATGTTCCAATTCCGTATGCGAAATCGTGTTTTTCTTTCGGTAATTTAAAAACATCCGGGAATTCTCTTGTCATTTTTTCTACATCAAGACCTAAAAAAGCTGCATACTGTCTCATAAATCCGTACAGATAAACAGTAGAATGAAACTTTTCTACACTCCCCTCTTCAATTGCTACTAAATAATTTGCCCGAATCGACGTAGAGCTTTCAATTTCCTTTAAAGAAATTCTTTTTTCTTCTCTTTTAGCTCTAAAAATTTCGCCAACCTTTTTTGCATCAGTCATCATAAATATACCTCACTCTTCACCAATCTATATGAAATAGACAATATCTGCAATCCTTGCTATAATAAGATAG
The DNA here is from genome assembly GCA_016866545.1 of Chlamydiota bacterium. Taxonomy (GTDB): domain Bacteria; phylum Chlamydiota; class Chlamydiia; order Chlamydiales; family 2-12-FULL-49-11; genus VGMD01. Next base: position 52,758 of record VGMD01000006.1, read on the forward strand.
CTATGAATGATTCTTTTGTTACCGAAATTGACACAATTAAAGCAAATCTGATCAAAGAGTACCTATCGTCTCAAGGCTATCTCTTTTCAACTATCCCCTACGCAATTTTTTCTGCTAAAAAAGAGGGTGTCTCACTTACACTTTATCAGTCAGGAAAACTTGTGATTCAAGGAAAAAACAAAGACGAGCTCATTAAATACTACATAGAGCCTGAAATACTTGGCTCTCTTATATACTCTTATCCTGAGGCATTAATAGATAAAACACCGAGAATCGGAATTGATGAAGCAGGCAAAGGCGATTTTTTCGGCCCTCTTTGCATCGCCGGTGTTTTTGCAGATGGTGATGGAATCGACTTTCTTCTTAAAAACGGCGTCAAAGACTCAAAAAAACTTGCCGATTCTCAAATAAAAAAAATTGCGAAATTGATCAAAGCAAAACTTCCCCACGAATGCATCATTCTCTACCCTCGAAAATATAACGAACTCTATGCAAAATTTAATAATCTTAACTCCCTTCTTGGCTGGGGGCACGCAACTACAATTGAAGCTTTAAGCAAAAAAACAGGCTGCAAAAAGGCAAACATCGATCAATTCGCAGGCAAACATGTGGTAGAACGCGCTCTTCATCAAAAACACCTGGACATCGACCTTTCCCAAAATCATAAAGGCGAATCTGATCCTGTCATTGCAGCAGCCTCCATTCTTGCCCGAGACGCCTTCGTTTCAGGCATTGAAAAACTCTCTCAGGAATATGGTCTTACACTTCCGAAAGGCGCAAGCAAAGAGGTCATCCTCGCTGGAAAAAAATTCCTCGCCACCTTCGGCGAGGAAAAATTGCCTCTTGTCGCAAAAACTCACTTCAAAACAAAACAAGAACTTTGATTAGGTCTTCTTCTTTCTTGCTTCATGACTGGTGTTAGATAATTGGTGTCAGACATGACATACCGACATTTGGAAATCGGCGATAAAAACCTTACGTAATTCCTCTATTTCTCAAGCTAGTGATCTGCATTCTTTGCACTTTATTTTCAATTAATCAGCCAATTTACTTACACCAGTAGGATCTTAAGAAAGTTGCAAAAAAAGCTAATAGCGGACGAACATGAGATTCAATTTTTTCATTTTTTGATGAAGACAAATCAAATCTGGAAATTTTCAATAGCCACTCTGTTTGTACTTTAAATTAATATAACGAGTGTATCGCGCTGCTATATTTTGCAAAATTTCTGACAAAGATACCTGATTCAGTTCTAATGCTAAATGAATATGATTAGGCATAAAACAATAGACATCTATTTTGTCAGCAAAACGTTTGACTCCTTATTGGAGCAAGGAATATATAAAGGACCGATCTTTTTCTGAAAAAAAATCTCCTATCGATTGTTTCGACGTAGCATTACATGATAAATAGCAGAAATAATATGTTTTCTTGCAAGCCTTCACATGTAAAAAATAGCAAAGAAATGATTAATTATTTGCTATCAAACAAAATGTCCGGATGTCATGCCTGACACCAATTGTACTAAAAATAAAAAAGAGAGGTCTTTTTGGACCTCCCCTTTTTTTTCAGTGCATATACTTACTAGATTTGTTTATTTATCGAATTGAAATGATTCGATAAAATGCTGACAATTATCTTCTGAATAATTCACGACTTCACATTCCATGGCTAGAAGATAAAGCATATTATTTGCTTGAATTGCTCTTCCTTTAAAGTAAATTTGATCGGACTGGATGAAAAAATCCATTCCAGAAAAACCGCTCACAACAACAAGATCTGCGAAAAGAAGTTTATTATTCGCATTTTGAGCAATCAGGGTATTTAGAAAATGTTCTAAATTTTTTACTGCATTTTCATCAGACACAACACCTGGGTATTCTGCAATAAGAAGCATAAATACTGCTTTTCTATCCTGATCTGCCACATAGACATGGTATTGGAGCTCTTTTTCTTCTCCACCCATTGGAACTCGTTGTTTGATATGCTCTGGAGTTTTTGGAAAACTTGCGCTGCACTTACCCTCTTTGGAAGAGGCTTTTTTCCACTCTTTATACTGCTCACGACTATCTTGTTTAACAAGGGGAAATGAGAACTGATCTGATAGCCCTGCGCTTATTGGCTGAGCTACAAGCAGTAGAGCTATAAACGCCCTGTATGCTCTTTTTGTATATTTCGAATAGTTTCTCATTTTACCTTTCCTTATGAAAATAATAGGTTTGCTAGAGGAGCCCAATCAAAACTTTTGATTAAGAACCAGTTAAAACTAAAATCTAGTATGAACATGATAATCCATGTAAAAAGCACGTTCCAAACTGCTACCCAAGCTGAAATCTTTTGAACCTCACCTAGCGTTTGAAATAATATGATTGCCTCCCATATCGCAAAAACGATTTGAAAACCGATTAATCCGATTACAATTAATGGGATAGGAGTTACCATGATAATTGCTGAAGTGAAGGCATAACCCCCAAACACCCCAATCAATCCAAGCCATCCGAGAAAAATGAAAAATTCTGGAAGTCTTGTCCAAACAAATGCCGCAAAAATCTCTTCAAATGTTGCAGCACCTTGAAATATCTTACCTACCCAATAGAGAAAAAAAGAAGTTACATATAAAAGAAAGTACCCAATAGGTATTGATAAAACGAAACAAAATACAAGTATATGACTTAAACTATACGAGTTACCAAGTCCAAACGTATAAGATTTTCCAAAAAGATATGTCATCCCTAAAAAGAAAGCGAAAAAAACGCTTGCTTTTCTCGTCTTTTCTAACCCCTGACGAATAAACTCTCTAGGGTTAGTTAAGATCCGAAACGGATTTATTCTTTTATTTTCCATTTAATTATCAATTTTTAAATATTTCTTATACACTTAAAAATAATGACGGAGAGCTAATTTTACAAGCCATAATTAATAATTATGAATTAACTGAAAAATAAAAAGGGGTATGCAATTGAAAAAGAACAGCTTAAATAAACTGACCAATAATTACAAAAACAAGAATAAAGTAAACAGGAAGCTTAACTGCCTTGACTCCGAAGATCTGATGAAGAACATTAAAAAGACATAAAGCGAGTAGGGATGGGTAACAAACTTGTAAAACAGGAGCAAGCACCTTTACAATTCCTGAAAATTGCAAACTTGAAACTAAAACAGATAGTATTAACACTAAGCAAACTGTGCTTTGATAACCAATTTTATTTTTGAAGATTCTTTCTCTTATAAAATCAGCTGAGATTGTTGTTAAGGCTATAGCAGTTGTGAGACAGGAAAGCAAAACAGCCATGCTGACGATAAAACCGCCTGAACTCCCTAAAAGAAGGCGCCCAAGCTCACCTAATAAATGATCTGGCTTAGAGTGAATTAGTTCTCTACTAAAAACTGCAGAAGTAACTGCAAACCCACCATAAACTAGGGCTAATAAAACAGCCCCTACAATCGATGCTTTAATAAACTCAAGTACGGTTTCTTGATCAGAAGCAATGCCCTCTTTTTTTTGCTTAAACTTCTGAAAAACAATCGAAGCGAAAAAAAATGCTGCTAGAAGATCCATTGTGTTATACCCCTCTTTTAGCCCGTAAGAAAGAGCGTCGATTCCACTCATAGGCATAGAGCGCAAACTAAAACCCTCGCTTGTAACACCCTTAAAAACAATAATAAATAAGAAAACAAGGAGAATTGGGGTAAATAAATAACCTAGAAGATCTATAATTTTTGTTTTACGCACAGTGGCAAAGAATAGGGCTAATGCAAAAAAGCAACTAAAGTAACTTAAGTTTAACTCTGGCATGTAAACATTAAATGTCGCATACGTCAAGCTCATGCAACGAGGAATTCCTCCAAACGGACCAATTAAAGCAAGAATTAGCCAAATAATGACTTGACCTGGAAACTTTCCCATTCTTGCAAAAAAAGACTCGTAATCTCCCTGAAATAGGGTCATCGCAATAAGACCTGAAAATGGAATCAGTATAGCTGTTACAAAAAGACCTAAAAGAGCGTACAAGACGCTTCCCTGCGCAGTCTGACCGACAATTAAAGGAAAAATTATATTTCCTGCGCCAAAGAACATGGAAAACATAGCAAGACCGCTAAAAAACCATCTAGTTTTATTAAGAATAACTTCCATAGTTCGTAGAGTATACAACTAATAGATTAAATGTGGAAGTGCATCTTCTAAATTTGGATATCTAAATTGATAGCCACTTTCTAAAAGTTTTTTTGGATAGACTCTGCTGCTTGCCAAAATCAATTCCTCAGCCATTTGTCCTTTGAGGATCTTCAAAATAATAGGCGCGATATTAGGACCTAAAGGTTTTTTTAAATACCTCGAGATTTTTAGATTAAAATCTTTATTTGTTAAAGGCTCTGGTGAAGTAATATTTACAGGGCCCTCTAAGCTGTTTGTTAAAATCACATGATAAATTGCTCTTACTGCATCATCTATTGCAATCCAACTTATAAACTGATTACCAGATCCAAGAACGCCCCCAACTCCGAGTCTCATCATTTTCACAACCTCAGATAGCGCCCCTTTTTTAGAACTGAGGACAACTCCAAAACGAAGGTGAACAACCCTTATACCATGCACCTTTAAAAATTCCGACGCACCTTCCCAATCCTTGCAAACTTCACTTAAGAAAAATCCCCCTTCTGGGCTTGACGTCTCATCAATTTTATGACTCCCTTGATCTCCGTAATACCCGATTGCAGATGCGCATAAAAAAGCCTTCGGAGGCCTTTGCAAACTTGCTAAAATTTTAGATAGTTGTTTAGTGACTTCGACTCTACTCGAAAAAATCTCTTTTTTATTTTTTGCTGACCAAGAGTCTTGAATACTTTTTCCCCAAAGGTGGACAACTGCATCAAACCCCTCTAGCTCACTTCGATTCACTTCCCCACCCTCAAGGTGGTAGTAAATATCAAAGGGGGTTTTAACCTCACTTTGTGACCTAACTAACCTATAAACCTTGTGACCTAACATCTCTAAAAATTCGACAAGTCCAGATCCTATTAATCCGCTAGATCCAGTTACTAAAATTTTTAACGGGGCAACAGAGTGTTTTAAATCAAATAGATCTTGCAACATAACTTCATGTTTATATTCAAAAAATCGAGATAGTCTTTTTTCAAATCTTTTTTTTCGAAAATTCGAAAAAAATTTAGGCCAAGCAAGGTTATACTCGACTCTTTCGATAAGTTCGTAGAGATTTTCCCCGAGTGATTTAATCTCTATCTGAAAATCTAGCGCCTTAAAACTGCCAGACTCTTCTTTAATCCGAATTAGCTGAGTTCCTATTGGGTAATGAATCCGAAAAACAGCTTTTATCTTACGAAACGTTTTTTCATAGAGAACTGTAAGACGTACTTGCCGTCCTTCAAGCTCCTCTATAGAAATAACTCGTCCCCTCTCCCAAGAGGGCAAAGACCTAGAAAAGCAAACTTTTTTTAAATGCCAAAGATAGCCTGCATCTTTTTCAGATTTAAAAAGCAATCTCGACGAAAATTTATTCGGTTTCATGACTAGGATAGTATATAATTTTTTAGTATATAGAGGGAATTAGAAAAATTCCCTCTATAGACCAAAAATAACTATCTGCAGCAACCGCCGCCATGATGACCTTTGTCTTTTTTATTCTTATCATTGCAAGAACAACAACTTTTTAAAACGCAAATTAAAGATATAAGACCTGCAATCCCTATGATTACATACACAATTCTAACCCCAACAGAGTGGGTCAACATAGGTAGATCCATGCCACCAAAGAGATTACCCAAAACATCGTAATTAGCAACACCCATAACTCCAAGATCAAGAGCACCAATAATTACCAAAAGTTTTAGCACATACTTTAAAAAACACATAGCATCCTCCTTTCGATAGACTTAACTTAAAATGCAAAGAGGATTATTGACAACAACAAATAAAGGCCTTAGAATTTTCTCATGCTAAATGAAGAAGAACTCAAAGCTTTAGAAAAGCTCAGCAGGCTCCGTTTAACTGAAGGGGAGCGTGTACATCTCCTTAAAAACCTACAAAACATCTTAGCTTCTGTTAAAAGCTTATCGGAGCTTGATACAGAACACGTTGAGCCCTGTAGTCACGTTTTAGAAGAGATGCAAGCGCCCTTAAGAGAAGATGAATCTGAAAGAACCTACCCAAGAGAACTTTTTCTAAAAGCAGCCCCAGAAAAAATTGCAGGCATGCTGAAAGTTCCCCCTGTAATTAAGGAAGAGTAAACGCTGTGTATAAAAAAACCGGAAAAGAACTAAACTCGCTTTTTCTTCAAAAGCAAATCTCTGCAGAAGAAATTGTTGCATATTTCATTAAACGGATTCATGCATTTGAACCAAGCATTCAATCTCTTCTATCTACCTTAGAATCAAGAGCTCTTGAAAAAGCTAGAGCTCTTGATCTAAAACTTTCTCAAAATAAGCCGATTGGAAAGCTTGGCGCTATCCCGATCATTTTAAAAGACAACATGCACATGAAAGGGGAAAAAACCACCTGCGCCTCTCAATTTCTTAAAAATTATGAAGCTCCTTTTGACGCAACCGTTACAACACTCATTGAAGAAGCAGATGGAATTATTATCGGAAAAGCAAACATGGACGAGTTTGCAATGGGCTCTTCGACTGAAAATTCGTCATTTAAGAAAAGCTACAACCCTTGGAATTTAGATTACACTCCTGGGGGTTCCTCAGGAGGGAGCGCAGCTGCAGTAGCTGCTATGCTAGCTCCTATCTCTCTTGGATCTGACACAGGTGGATCGATTAGGCAGCCTGCTGCATTTTGCAATTTATATGGTTTTAAACCGACATATGGAAGAGTTTCTAGATTTGGACTTGTTGCATTCGGCTCCTCCTTAGATCAAATAGGCCCTTTTGCAAGATCGATTGAAGATATCGCATTGATGCAAGAAGTGATCGGCGGGCACTGTCCATACGACTCCACGAGCATTCCAAACTCAAAAGAGCCCTATTTGAATGAACTAGAAACATCGATTCAAGGAAAAGTTCTGGGCGTTCCCTTTTCTTTACTAGAGAACATTGACGAGGAAATTAAGAACCTTTTTTTAGATGCGCTTGAAGTGTATAAATCGCTTGGTGTCAAAATTGTTGAAATTAACTTAGACCTAATTAAATACTCGATCCCAACCTATTACATTCTTGCTACAGCAGAGGCCTCAACAAACCTTGCAAGATTCGATGGAATTCGATACGGGATTAGATCTCCAGAAGCCAAAACATTAGAAGAAATTTACGAGTATTCTAGAGGTCTTGGATTTGGACCCGAAGTTAAGCAGAGAATTCTTCTTGGGACGTATGTTTTATCTGCAGGCTACCAGGATGCCTACTATAAAAAAGCGCAAAAAGTACGCTCTCTTATTATTCGCGACTACAAGCATGCGTTTGAACACAGCGATATGATTGCACTTCCGGCGACCCCAACAACTTCATTTAAACTCGGATCGATTCAGGATCCTCTAAAAATGTACATGCAAGACATTTACACAATTTCTGCAAATTTAGCAGGCGTTCCAGCTCTAACTCTCCCTATTGGTTTTTCTGCCAGTCATTTACCTGTTGGCATGCAACTACAAGGACCTCTTTTAAAAGATGCAAGAGTGCTTCGCTTTGCAAACCACTTTGCAAAAGCGACTAATTTTCATCAAAAACTAGCCCCTCTCTTCGATAAGGAGGCTTCATGAGTCATTACGAAGGTTATGAGCCAGTAATTGGTCTTGAGATACATGCCCAGTTAAATACACGCTCTCTTATGTTTGGACGGGCCCCTAATCAATTCGGCGATGAACCCAATGTGAATTTAGACTTTCTAAACACAGGTCAACCTGGCGCTTTGCCCGTTATCAATAAAGAGGCTGTAAAAAAAGCGGTCTTTTTTGGACTTGCAATTGAAGCTGACATCAACCTAATTAGCCTTTTTGATCGGAAATCGTACTTTTATCCAGACTGCCCCTTAAATTTTCAAATCACTCAATTTTATAAACCGATCATTGTCGGCGGCGAGATTACTACAGAAGTGGAAGGTGAGACGAAACTCTTTCGCATTCATCATGCCCATTTGGAAAATGACGCAGGAAAACTAATCCACTTTCCTGATTTTACAGGTGTTGATTTTAATCGAAGCGGAGCTCCTTTACTAGAAATTGTCTCAGAGCCTTGCATGCACTCTCCGAAAGATGCTTCAGCTTACGCACAAGCTATTAAGGCAATTTTAGAATATATCGACTCGTCAGAATGCAATATGCAAGAGGGGCATTTTAGAATGGATGCCAACATCTCTGTTCGAAAAAAAGGTGAAAGCGGACTTAGACCCAAGACTGAAATTAAGAACATGAACTCTTTTTTCAACATGGAGCTTGCAATTGAGTCTGAAATTCAAAGACAAATTGAATTTTACGAGAATAATCCAGGGAAAAAACTTATTAGTGGCACCTACCGTTTTGATTTAGAGAGAAGAAAGACTATCTTGATGCGTTCAAAAGAGAGCGCTGACGATTACCGCTATTTCCCAGAACCAGATCTGCCTCCCCTTGTTTTGACGAAGAAATTTATAGAAGAGCTGAGAGAAGAGCTACCCGAGCTTCCGAGAGCAAAATTTAAAAGATACGTAGAAGTTTTAGGATTAAGCCACTATTCAGCAGATCTTTTAGTGAATGACAAACCTCTTTGCAAAGATTTTGAAGAGGGATTAAAGATTGCAAAAAACCCCAAAGCATTTTGTAATTGGCTCACTGTAGAATTTATAGGACTTATTAAAGAGAGTGGAAAAACGCTAAAAGAAATCGGCATCGATACAAAACAAATTGCAGAGCTTGCAAATCTTGTTGAAGAGGGCGTCATTACGGGAAGGATTGCAAAATCTGTTGCAAGCGACATGCTCAAATCACCAGGAAAACCTCCAGCTCTAATTGTTAAAGAAAATCCAGACTACCAGCCACTTAGAGATACATCTCTCATTGAGGAAATTGTTGATAGAGTTTTAGCTCTTAACGCCCCCTCTATTGCCGATTATAAAAATGGCAGAGATAAAGCCCTCCAATACTTGATCGGGCAAGTGATGAAAGAGTGTAAAGGGAAGGCAACCCCTGGACTCACAAGAGACATTTTAATCAAAAAGATAGAGGCGCTCTAGCTTTTTTTAAAGAGGTGCAGACTACTCTTCTTTTGGCTTTTGGCGATTGCTTTTTTTCATAGAGGCCATTTTCTTTTTTACCTGATTTTTTGATTTAACACCTCTTGGCATCAAAGTTTTCTTTCTTTTTGGCTTTCTATAATTTAATTTTTTTACAGCTTTGCGAAGCTTTTCTAAACATTCGATTTTGTTTAATAGCTGGCTTCTCTCTTTTTGACTCACAACTACAATCCCTGTTGGAATATGTGTCAGTCTAACTGCACTATTTGTTGCATTGACGTGTTGCCCCCCAGGACCGCTTGCTTTAAAAGTGTCTATTTTACACTCTAAAAGCAAATCATTATCTGATTCAGGAAGGTTTATCAAGGCTACTCCTTGGGTGAAATTTATTAAATGCCTCTTTCATGTGCTTGTTTGAAATATGGGTATACCTATCTGTTGTGCTAATACTTGCATGACCTAAAAGCTCTTGAATGACCCGAAGGTCTGCACCATTCTCTAAAAGATGGGTTGCATACGAGTGTCTTAAAGTATGCGGAGAGATATTTTTTTTTATTCCCGCTTTTTTGGACGATTCTTTAATCAACGCCCAGACAAACTGTCTATGTATTCTTTTTCCGAATCTCGTTACAAAAAGAGGGGGGTTTTCTTTTTTACACCCCTCTCTTTCCACTAAGTAGTGATCTAATAAAGAAATTGTTCTTGGAGCAATCGGAACAATTCGCTCTTTTCCCCCTTTTCCTTTTACTCGAATAACTCTTTCATCAACATCAAACAAGTTTAAAGAGCAAAGTTCTGATACTCTTAATCCGCCGGCATATAAAAACTCTATGATGAGCTTAGTTAAAATATCATTTGAGACATTAATAAGCCTCATCACTTCCTCTTTACTCAATACAGCAGGGATAATTGTTTTCATTTTAGGACTCTCCCAGAATTCGATCGGATTTTCTTTCAATTCCCCTCTTTTATGCAAAAATCGTAAAAAAAGCTTCACACTCGTCCACATGCGGACTACTGAATTTTGGTGATACCCTTCATTTTTAAGTTTTTTCATAAATGAGAAAAGAGCCTCTTCTGAGATATGCGAACACTCTTTTATATCTTTTAAAAAAATCTTCAGATCAGAGTCGTACGCCTTTAGGGTCGCTACTGAGAGCCCTTCTTCTGCGGCTAGATAATTTAGGAACTTTTCGACTAATTTCATGTGCCTGACCATCTTTTAGCATATGAAACTTATCTTTATCTGTAAGCTTATTTTTGCTCTGTTTTTTCCAGGCATAGTACATTCCCCCCGCCTGGACGCTTGTCATTAGTCCACCTATAACAATAGCTGTAACTAGCATGCTTCCACCCCCTGTGAAAAAAGCGCCAGTCAAGCTTACCCCAACGATGAGAATAGCAAAAACAACCATCAAAGCTTTTTGTTTTGCTGAGAGCTCTTTTAGACTCTCAATGCTTTTAAATAACCCTTGGGTATCAGCACCTGTCAAAATAATATTCATTACGAGCATCATTACATACCCAACAATTAGAGCCGCACCACCGGTATAAACTGTAGTTATAACAAAACTTGCAATCCCAATAAGTACTGCTAACACCAAAAGGCTGTGTATAACAATTTGCTTTGCAAGCTCTTTTTGTTCTATTGTTACAATTTCACTCTGTTGCGCCTCTCCAAAGGCAGCAGAGTAACCCTGTCGAATGAGCTCCAACGACTTACCTCCAGTAATTCGCCCGTGCTCAATCTCTTTTACCATTTTTATGTGGGCAAGCTCTTTAATAACTAAAGCTACAAAATTTCGCTCCACTTTACCCCAATCAAGAACCATTTTATAGGCAGGGTCATTTCTATCAATCTTAGAAAGCTGATTTTGTAGTTCCTGGATGATTTTTTCTCTTTCACTCTCCTCGAAAACACCTATCTCTTCTTGAGAAAGCTCGATAGAATCTGTCTCTATATTTATACAATCAGCCCCACTTTTAATGCCAACTCTCTCAAACGCCTTTTTATAGTCAGAATCTTCTAATCGTAGCTTACCCATCAATTCTAAAAATGCATCTCCATCACTTTTATCTCTTATTTCTCTATACCTTTTTATTGCACCTACTAGTGTTCTCAAAAAACGAATTGCGTAGATCGCAAAAATCCCTATTGATAAGCCTGTTGCAAAATTTCCTAGTGCAGAGCCTGCTACCTCTATTGTTTTTGATGTCGTATGAAGAGAGACCAAGCTAATCGTCCTGGAGGCAGCCATGACACCACCGTTTGCAATATCAAGCCCGCCTCTTAGAACACTCAATTTTGCAAGCCTCTCTCCCGCCACATCCCCTACTCTTTTAGCTTTTTTCAATTGAGAAAGCCCATCCATCAGGTGAATCGGGCCTGTTATAAGACCCGCAGCAGATGTGAATCCAAGACCTTTTGTAATTCCTGGATTCGGATTAACTCCATTTTCAATCCAAAAAATATTACGTGCGACAGCTGAAATATTGGAAGCACCATCCCAAACGCTTGTAGCATAGGAAAAGCTCCCCTCTTGATACTCTGTTTTTTTTGCAACCCGTTTTAAACGCTCTTTTGCAAACTCTGCTACACGAATGACCTCTTCACTAAATTCGCCAGATGGATAAACCATGTAAACTCTTTCTGTCGAAGGCGCACCTTTTTCGCTAGGCGGTAAAAAACGCACTTTCCGTCCAATCTCGAACGATTCTCCCTCTTTTCTATAAAAAGTTGTGACCCTTCCAGGCGTTAACCCTCTCCTCGGCACCTCCTGCACAAAAATACAAGCAAGCGTCGGATCCCTTAAAGAGCGAGAGTGCGGCATAGGCTGTCGCACGGGCTCTCTACCAGACCCTACACCTCCAACGGCTCTTCTCGGAATTGCCACATCCATAATTTCCTCAAACTTATTAATAGAAATATTATAACATATTTATAATAAATAAAAAACAAAACATATGAATTATTTTTTTATTGAAATTTCACTGAAATTATGATATAATTATACTAAATATTTTATGTAAGGAGACAAGATGTCAACTACAGGTTCAATTAGCCCTTTTTATGGAGCTTCACCTACAGGTCACGACACCCCTTTTTTGGCGACCCCAACGGCATCTGAGAGCGAATCTGATACTAGTAGTGTTGGTAGTAGAACTTCTAGGAGGGGTTCTCTAGCTTCTCCTACAGCAAGTCCTGGACCTGCCGCTGGTAGGACCTCTACTAGGCCTATTCCTATGGGAAATATCACTATAAATGGCTCCCAAAGAGGCGTTTATCTCTACTTTGTAGACGAAACGGGCAACCGTATTGACCTTCCCGCTGGAGTTTCAATTCCCCTCGAAAGACTTCAACAATGCACAAAAATTTTTCAAGAGCTTGTAATTCAAACAGAAAGGGATTTAGTCGATTGTAAAAACCTAAAGTCTATTAGCTCTGAAGGGTTTAGTTTTTCTGGCGGATCTACACTAACTACATTTAATGATAAAACATTTCCGATCTGGCAAAGATTTAGAAGCCTTCTTCTTACTGGAAGAGAACAAATTGATGCACATATAGACGTTAGATTCGGAGAAGGATCACCTAGGTCCGACCGCTCACGCTCAACAACATCTCCAAGTCCTAGAAGGCGAAGAACAAGGAGACCTAGCACTGATACTCCCAGTTTAACAGTAAGTGATAGTGATTCAAGGGGGGATAGTAGTAGTCGTTCTAGTAGAGACTACTAAGATTAAGATGTTTGATTATACCGCAACGAAAGGTAGATTTAGACTATAACTTTCGTTGTGGTGCTTGAAAAACTTTTGAATCTTTAGTAGGTTTGTGAGGTGCCACAGGAGCAGGAGCCGCGGACATTAGGGTTACTGATTTTAAAGCCTGCGCCATTTAGCCCGTCGTAATAGTCTATTTCAGAGCCTATTAGTCTTGAGACCGCCTCTTTTTCTACATGAATTTCGACTCCGTGAGAGAGAAAAACAGCATCTTCAGGGCCCGCATTCTCTGAAAAATCGAGAACGTATTCAAAACCGCTACAGCCGCCAGGCTGATCGCCAAATCGAAGGGCGTATTTTGAAAGACCCTCCTCTTTAGAAAGGGCAATAAACTTATCTGCAGCTCTTTTTGTCAAAGCGATTGTGTTAAGATCTGTCTCTTGCGCCAAAACCTCATTGAGAGACTTCACAAGCGACTCAATATCAATTTCTTGCATACCATGACCGAGCATGCCTGCCTCGAGAGTCTCCCATGTAGCAGCGCCACATCCAACACAGTGTAGACCTACATTCGTCATCTCTTGTGCAAGCTTTTGGCTTTTATGAGGCCATTTTGCTAAAATATCTCCAATTGTCATCTCTTTCGTAATCATAATAACCCCTAAAACTTGACCTTAACTCTTCCTGAACCTTTCATTTTACACTGACAAGCAAGCCTTTCACACCCCTGATCCCCCAAGAAATCGCTCTCTTCTTGAGTAAATTCAGATAGGTGCTCCATCCCCTCTTCTACCTCTATAACACAAGTGCCACAGAGTCCTTCTTCGCAAGCAAATGGAATCCCAGCCTCTTCACAGCACTCTTTAATTGATTCGCCTTCGGCAACCTCAACTTCATCATCATCATTAAAAATTATCGTACCCATAGCCGTCTATTAAACCCTATTTCAGCATTTTTGAAAACCTTATTTTTTTCATGATTTAAAAGAAAATTTATGATATAATTAATTATCAATTAATAAGGCTTTATTATGGATTTATCACCTGTTATCACTCCAATTCCCTCAGGGCGTGCCTATGAAAGTCAAGAAGCTCAAAGACTTCAGACCTTTTCTGCTTGCTATGAGCTAGCCCGAAGAACCCATGGTGTTCTTCCATCTTTATTTCATGCCTATAAAGCTGCCAACGCAAACAAAGCTTTAGTAGTAGGATCAACAGCCGATCCCCGTACTCTTTATGACCAAGTTCAAACAGCTCAACGTGCTCGAGAAGCCGAAACACTTCAGACTTGGACACAAGTTGAGGTCTTAGAAAAATTACATCAGCTCCAAACCGATCTCTACTATTTAAGAGCCCCGGCTGTTTGCATGATGCAAAAGCACCTAAAAAAAATAGAAGACCTCAAAGTTCAAATCTTAACTTTAGAAGCAAGGGAAGAAGAGCTACAGATACGTGCAAAGAACGAAAAGGCTCACATCAAATATCCTGCAATGGCCCAACTTCAAAAAATCCCCGCGGTATTGCAAGCAAAAAAAGAAGAGTTAAAAGAGCTTTTAAACTACGAGAAAGTAAAAGCCGCCTATGAAGCTTCTTTTGATCTCTCTTTAGCGAAAAGAAAATTAGAAGAGTTTAAGACAATTTCTCCGTATCTTACAGGTGGTGCCGAACCTCCTGAAGTTGTTGAAACTTTAGATACCTTCATGTTTAGAAGCCCTGAGACCATTGCTGATGATTTACAATATGCGGAAGGAGAGCGCTCAGAAACCCTTAAAGCTCTATTTACAGAAGAGTTATCTCAGCATACTGCAGTATTATGGCAAGATCCCATTGAAGACTTACCAGTCGCTTTGCCGCGAACTCGTGATCAGCTTGAGACTCCTCGCCCTATCCAATATGCTCTCTACCAATCTCCTGATCCTCATGAAGGCTCTTTAGGGCTAAGATCTTTTACTTATGTGAGACGAACAGATCTTCCTCTTGATCCAACTGCGCCGGAAAAAAGCGTGTTACGACAATCCCTAGCAAACAAAAACATTTTTACGCAAATCGCCCTTTTTATTCACAAGCTTTGCAAAGATCACTCGATTTTTTTTAAAGGCGATTGGAAAAAAGACAGCTATTTTGTAGATAATGGAGGAAGCGGCCTCGCAGATCTTTTTGCAAGAGTCCATAGAGGAGGATTTGTCGGCACTGAAGGAATGGTGCGAAAGCTTGGTTTTGTCATAAGTGATCTTTTTCTCCACCTAACTCTATTTTTTGACAAGCATGGTTATTCTTCAAAAGATGAGATCGTCTCCCGGTTTGTTGCATTGAAAAAAAGTCATGGAGCTCTAAAAGGGGGAGTTCTTGCAATACTTGAAGGGTTTTATAAAACTCTTAGCACTCTTATTTCAATGGGACTTAGCGTAGGCGCCCTTACTCTTGAGGGAGTGTTTTTTCTCTTAAGCAAAGCATCTGCTGCTATTGTAGGCTCAATCGTCTATCTTCTGACTATAGAAAAAATTTGGCTTGCCGGACTTGTGGTTGGAACAGTTATCGGTGGTGTTGCTCTACATGCAGTTAACCTAGCGGTAATTATTCTTCTTATGATCCCTTATGGCATCCTAAGATACCGTGCGCGGAAAAAAGAGGCTCCTGATTTTATGCATCTAACTCTCGATCAAAGAAACGGTCACATATTAGGTTTAAGCTCATCAAGACATCCGCCTCTCCATTACTCTTTAAATCCTCTCGAATTTTATACGAATAAAGAGAATCAAACTGCCTTTTTAGACACCTTCACAAGAAGACCCATCGACGAAAGAGACGGTTTTCATCAATCACCTACAGAAAAATTCCTAGCAAGCTGCACTGATGAGGAGCTTAAACAAAAATGCGAAGCTTATGAAGTAACTCAAGCAGGTTTTAGTCCCACAGTAGATCAGGAATTCAATCGATTTGTCGAAACTAATAGATGGACGAAACGAGAAACTATTATCAAAAACCTCCATTATTTTAGATTAGAGCTCTGCTCTCACCTCTGTCGATATGATCGAATCAGAAAAGATAGATTGATTGATCTATTAAATAAGGGTGATATACATCTTTTACACCTCTATCTCCAATGTATAGGTCGAGAAACTCCAGGAACTCGGATAAACGATGATGATCTTCGTTTGATTCAAGGTGCAGCACAAGGGGTCTTTAACTAAATATGGAGAAATTTATCGATATAGACTTCGTGGAATGCCTCAGATAGGGTTGGATGAGGGAAGCAGACGTTTTTAAGATCGGTGATCTTCATTTTATGAGCAATTGCCGTTGCTGGCTGAATGATTAGCTCTGATGCATTTGGCGATAAAATATGGGCGCCTAA
>VGMD01000007.1 GCA_016866545.1 Chlamydiota bacterium
TAATTTAGTGTTTCTTGTAGCGGGTTCTTGGCCAAATTGACCAAGCCCAAAGTCAGCATTTTGTTCTGAAATGGCCGCAACAACATCATTAGTTGTAATCCCTAATTGCGCCATAAGATCTGGCCTCAACCAAACGCGCATAGAGTAGTTTCTCTCTCCGATAATAGAAATATTACTGATGCCTTGAATTAAATCTAAGTCATTCACAACATTGACACTTGCGTAATTACTCATAAATTCTTGGCTATATCTACCAGTTGGTGATTCGATTGCAACTACAAGCAAAATATTAGGCATCTGCTTGGTAATTGTAATCCCCTCTTTTTGCACCTCATCTGGAAGCTCTGATGTCACTTGGCTTACTAAATTTTGCACATTCACCTGATTCATATTTGCATCACTTCCGATATTAAAGTAGATGTCGAGAATCATATTTCCTGTAGAGGAGTTTTGAGAATACATGTAGATCATGTCCTGAACGCCCAGAATTTGCTGTTCTAGTGGCGCTGAGACATCGTTTGCTAAAGTGTCGGCATTTGCCCCATTATATGTTGTGGAAACCTGAATTAAAGGGGGTGTAATATTTGGGTATTGTTCAATTGAGAGGGCTTTCATAGAGACAAGTCCTGCGAATGTAATAATAATTGCAATTACAGTTGCAAAAATAGGATGTTTAATAAAATAGCCAGAAATCATTTAAAATCCCTATCAAAATCCAAGCGTTTGATTATCACTATTTTCTTCATTTTTAGGAGCGCTAGCGACCCACTTTGTCACTGATACAGGCATGTTGTTTTGAATTCGGTTTACCCCATCTGCAATCACAATCTCTCCATCTTTTAATCCACTTGTTATAATCCAATAGTCGTGATACCAATCACCTGTTTCAACCATACGAATCTGAGCTCTCCCTTTTTCATCAACGACGTAGACATAAATTCCATTTTGACCCTGGGATACAGCTGTTTGAGGAACAATGATAGCGTTTGGTCTTTTAGCTCCTTTTACAACTACATTAACAAATTGCCCAGGTCTTAAAAGGGCATCACGATTTTGCACAACTGATCTAACAAGCATTGTTCCTGTTGTTTGCTGAATATCGGGGGCTGAAAAATTAATTTCCCCAAAAGCTGGGTAGATTGTTCCGTCTGCTAAGATAATTTCGATAGCAAATTTCATATCTTCTGGCAAAACAAGCTGCTTTTTTGAAGTCTCCTTCCTTGATTTTAAGATATCTCCTTCAGAAACAGAAAAATTAACCCAGATAGGATCAATAACATAAAGACTTGTCATTAAATCATTTGGACCTGGTGAGATAAGAGCACCTTCTCGAAAAGTCGACTTTGTTACCCACCCTCTTACAGGTGCTAAAATCGAGCAATACCCTAAGTTTAGCTTCGCTTTTTCTACATTAGCTTCAGCAGTGAGCATCAAACCTTTTGCAGACCACTCATCAGCAACTGCATTATCATAATCTTTTTGGCTAACAGCATTTGCTTTAAAAAGCGGAGTCATACGGTTTAATGATTGAACTGCATTCCAATGTACAGCTTTTGCTCTTTCTAAATCGCCCTCTGCCATATGCAACGCATCTATAAAAGGTCTTTGATCGATAACAAATAGACGGCTATTTGCATCGACAATAGAGCCTTCTAGATAATCAATTTTTTCCAGATACCCCATAACTCTTGCTCTAATCTCAACAATGTGAGAGCTTTCAACAACTCCAATGTATTGAAAATTTGCAGGTATTGTCTTTGCAACAATATGCATAGCAGAAACTGGAAGGGGTGGTTTTGGAGAAAGTTCTTTTTTAGAGCAACTCATGCATAAAAAAGTTTGGGCAAGTAGAAGATAAAACAAAGGCTTCAAAATGATCCTAACTTTTATTCTGATCCTTATCACAAAAGAATAATTATACTGAATTAAATTTATAAAATGTTTATGAATAATTATATGGAAGATTTTGGTAAAAATATCGCAAATTTTATAGGGGTAATTGGAGTTATTCTTATTTTATTGTCTTATCTATTGTTACAAATGCACAAAATCTCATTAAAAGATTTCTCTTACTCATTTTTAAATTTAATAGGCTCTATTTTAATCCTCTACTCTCTCCTTTTTCATTGGAATTTACCCTCCGTTATCATTGAAGTCGCATGGCTTGCAATTAGTATCTATGGAATTTGTAAAAACAAAAAAGCCTTATAAACAAGCTTTTGGATTTTCAAAAACCACCTTTTTTTAGACTGCTATCACTCTTTTTGACATTTTTAGTAACAATCTATAAATTATTTGGCATGAAAACAAAAATTGTAAAACTAACGCTTCTTTGTACTGCTTTATTAAATGCTCAAACCCCCTATGAAACGTCTGAATCTTTCGCTTTAAATTGCGACCTTGATGACCCGCTTCGAAATTTTAGAGACGAATTTTTTATTCCGAAAACAAAAACAGACGATCCTTTGATCTATTTTTGCGGACACTCTCTTGGGCTAGAGCCCAAAAGAACACCTCTTCTCATGGAGCAAGAATTAAAATACTGGTCTGAATTAGGAGTTGAAGGGCATTTTAAAGAGGATGCTCCGTGGTATTCATACCACCGCCTAGTTCGAAATTCTTTAGCTAATCTTGTTGGAGCAAATCCAGACGAGGTTGTTGCGATGAATTCGCTTACAGTAAACCTTCATTTAATGATGGTCTCTTTTTATCAACCTACAAAAAAACGATTCAAAATTTTGATGGAAGAGCCTGTTTTTTCATCAGATACATACGCAATTAAGAGCCAGATCCAATACCATGGATTTGATCCAGAGACCTCTATTATTGTAGTTAAGCCTAAAAACAATGAATTTCACTTAAGAATGGAAGAGATCGAAGAGGTGTTAACTCTACATGGGGATGAGATAGCTCTTGTTTTATTTAGTGGTGTAAATTACATAACAGGGCAATACATTGATATAGAAAGAGTTTCTAAAAAGGCTCATGAAAAAGGGGCTGTTGTAGGATTCGATCTTGCTCATGCGATTGGAAATCTACCCCTCTATCTTCATGAGTGGAATGTTGATTTTGCTGTTTGGTGTAGTTATAAGTATTTAAATTCTGGTCCAGGAGCTATTGGCGGCGCGTTTATTCATGAAAAACACCATAAAAATTGGTCTTTAAATAGGTTTGCAGGTTGGTGGGGAAATGATCCAAAAACACGGTTTCAACTCCATTTACAGCCAGATTTTATTCCCACACCGAGTGCAGATGGTTGGCAACTTAGTAACCCGTCTATTTTTTCGCTAGTGCCCCTTCGGAGTTCGTTAGAGATTTTTGAACAGGCGGGTATAGAAAATTTACGCAAGAAATCAGTTCTTCTAACGGGCTATTTAGAATATCTCATCAAAGAGGTATCTATCCCTGGATTAACTATTATTACCCCATCTAACCCAGCCGAACGGGGATGCTCTATTTCAATTCTTGTAGAAAATGATATAGAAGAGCTTATAACTTCTTTAGAAGAAGCTCAGATTCGATTTGATTTTCGACCTCCGAATATTTTAAGAATTACCCCTGCTCCTCTTTATAATACATTTCACGAGGTGTGGCGTTTTGGAAAAATTCTTGAAGGTCTTCGAAAAGAGTAGATTTTAGAGAGGAACAAGAGTATCTAAAAGCTTTTTTTTGTCCATTTTAACAATCCAGCACTCATGATCTTGTTTTCCATAAACAACCCATACAAAGTTCTCATTTAGAATCATTCCACCAGGATATATCACTTTGAGAGGCTTCCAAGTCTCATACTCTTTTGAGTGGTAAAAAGTTTTTCCAATGATTGGTTCTTTGCTGACGTGCGTTACCTCAAAGGGAGATCCTGCCTGAAAAAGATAGGCTCCCATAAAATAGTGAGCAATTTTTTCACTATTTGATTGCACGCTTTTTAAATCTTTCCAAGAATGAAAAAAACCTAAAAACCTATTTCCATCTTGAATAGCTGGGGATCCTCCACGCATTTCTCCAAATTCCCAATCAATTTCTTTTTCAGTAATAGCGACTGTTTCATAAGCATTTGCACTCCTTGGTAAGTGAAATACACGATGAGGATTTAAACTATAAGAAAAGTAGAGCCTGCCTTTATATTGAAAAGGAGACCAATTTTTTTCCCTCCAATGTGTCGGGTCATTTTCGAAAGAGAGAATATATTTAGGATCCCTAATAGAGAATTCATTTTTATTAAAATGCAAATGAGCCACTATTACTCTTCTAGATTCTTGATCCTCTGTATCTAAAATGTTGTTATACACGATCAAAAAGACGTTATTAAACTTCACAAGCCTAGCACCTTGAGCTTTTGAAACTTTTAAAGGAATGTCGTTTTCAATTTTTAGAAGTGTTGCTTTCCCAACCGGATTAAAATCATTATCGAGCCAAATAAATCCTGTTAAATTCGCAATTCTAGTTTTAGGATCTCTTGTTCTGAAAGACATTAAAAGCCTACCATTCTCCCATCTAATAATTGATGGGTTGAATGCATCAGGATAACCCGGGACAAAAATCTGTCTCTCTTCTAAAATGAAATCAGAAATCTTTTCATCTAAATCAATAGGGCTATTTTCAGAGCTATTTAAATAAAAAAATAGAGTTAGAGTTAAGCACGTGAGCAATTTTTTACCTTTCATAAAATCTCCTCAAAAAAAACCCACTCTACACTCAAGAGTTCATTTATTAAAAGGACTTTGCTGCTTTGTAAAAAGAGAAGATGAGCTAAGCTTTGGCATTAGCGGGCCTAAACTAAGAAAATTAGTCCCTTTGATAAAAGCTTTGAAAAAGGAGAAAGGGGCTATTTTTTATGGGAGCGCCTATTCAAATTTTATTTTAGGCGCTGTACAGCTTTTGATTGAAAATGAGATTGATTACACTCTTGTATTAAAAAAAGCGCATACGACAAAAGTTGCTGGAAATTTACAATACTTACTTCGAATGGTCCCTAAAGAAAAAATTATTTGGGAGAGTGGCTCCTTGCCAGAAGATTATCGAATTATTCCTGAGGGCGGTGACGTTCCCGAATGTTTAGAGGGGGCAAAAAGTTTAGCAGCTAGTATTTATCAAAATGAAAAAGAGCTTGGGTCTAAATTTTCTAAAATTGTTATTGATGCTGGTACTGGAATAAGCGCTCTTGGTCTAATTTTAGGGCTT
The DNA here is from genome assembly GCA_016866545.1 of Chlamydiota bacterium. Classification (GTDB taxonomy): domain Bacteria; phylum Chlamydiota; class Chlamydiia; order Chlamydiales; family 2-12-FULL-49-11; genus VGMD01. The sequence goes on from VGMD01000007.1 coordinate 5,182, forward strand.
CAAGAATTAGGCGAAACAACACCTGTTCATGTTTTTTCTATGAAACTTTCTAAAGAAGAATTTTTTCAAAAACTCTCCTCTCTTAAAATTGATTACCCAGTTTTTTTTCATGAATTAACTCATAACAAATCATTTGGAGCAGTGAACACCTCTCTTTTACATTTTATTAACGATTTTGCAAAGAAAGAGGGCTTTTTTTTAGACCCCATCTATAGCGGAAAACTGTTTTATGAATTAATGCTCCCCGATCACAAAAACCTTATCGACCATAAAACTCTTGTTATTCATTCAGGCGGAGCTCTTGCTTTATCGGGATTTGATCTATCGGGATGACGCACCACTTGCCTACCGGCAGAGATCCCAACTGAATATCCCCGATTCGAACCCTTTTTAAAGATGTGATTTCAAGACCTACAAGATCACACATTCGTCTAATTTGCCTATTTTTACCCTCTTTCAATATAATGGAGAGTGTATGGTCGTCAATCTTTTCAATGAGCGCACGCTTTAGCAATTTACCATCTAACTTCAAGCCAAATGAGAGTTTTTCTACAATCGCCCTTGATACCGCATTCTGAAAACGGACAATATACTCTTTTTCTACTTCAGAGTCTGGTCCTATAATTGATTTAGCCACTCTACCGTCAGATGTAAAAAGCAAAAGCCCCTTCGAATTTACATCGAGTCTTCCTACAACATGTAATATTTTAGGGTCAATAAAAGTTCCTTTATCATGCCTATTTTCAGGGGTAATTAACTCCCTTGCTTCTATATAATTTTTTTCAGGCAAATTTGACACAATGCCTAAAGGCTTATTTAGAGCTATAGTAACTTTTTTAATTCCATTTTCATTGAGAGTAATCTTTGCATCTAAATAGGTCTTTGTACCCTGCTCTGTAACCAAAACACCGTCAACAACCACTCTTTTTTCGGCAATATACTGCTCTGCCTCTCTTCTTGAGCAAAGCCCTCTTTTTGCCATGATTTTAGAAACTCTCTCTTCTTCCATGCAAACATCATACCATACTTTGGAATTCAAGAACATCCATAGACTCTTATCAAAGAGCTCTTTTCTAAGGGCTGTTAGATGAAATAAGTAGCTAATTTGATTTTAAGAGCATGCATTAACGAGAGCCAAAACAAGTTCTTTAACCTTCTGTTTTGTTTTAGAGTCTGTTAAGTTCCCTTGTTCATCGAATTTTTCTTGAGCAAGACTTATCATGAGTTCTGGTCTATTAAGAGGGTGCATATTGAGATTAACAAAGACTTGTCTTAAGTGGTACTGAGCTCTCGATGTACCTTGCATGCCTAAAGAGGCTCCCATAATCGCAACTCTCTTATTATCCCACGAATTATCTCCATACGGCCTTGAACACCAGTCTATTGCATTTTTTAGTACACCAGGAAACGAGTAGTTATACTCCGGAGTTGAAATCAGTATACCATCTGCATTTTTTATCTTATCTTTCAAATCAAGAACAGCTCTTGGAAAATTTTTTTCGTCATCTTGATTGTAAAGAGGGATATTTTCCAAAGAGAGTATTTCTAGGGTAACTAGGTCCGGCAGAGTCTCTAAAGCAGCTCTTATAAGCCCTTGATTGTAAGAGTTTTTTCGCAAACTTCCCGAAATACCAACAAGTTTGATTTTTTTCATTACACACCTCTTTTGATTACGATGCTGTTCTTATTTTTTTTTACAACTCTTTTGTCTTTTTTACTTTGTCTATTTTGATTTTTCAGCCGCCTTTTCTAATTTGTTAAGAGCGCCATATTTTGCTACAATTTCAAAAAGGAATAATAGTATAACTTTTATTAACTAAATCGCACTTACAAAAGGTCTATTTTGAAATTTATACAACTTTTGTTACTTTTTATTGGACTAGATCTCTTTGGAGATTACCCAAACTTTTCAGATAACCCCTATCTTAGCAAAGAAATGAAAAAAGAAATTTTTCCTTATTTGCTACCTTTAGATCATCCGGTTAAAGAAACACTTGATCAAATTTTTAAAAATCTGACTGTTATAGAATCTAAACAATCACTTCTGGATGCAGGATTTTTACTCATAACTCGGCAAAAAAAAAGCTCAATTTTTGTTGTAAAACACCCTCTTGCCCCAGGATTTGTATTTAAACTCTATTGCAATTCACATCCTGCAGGCAGAAATGATATGGAAGGATGGGAGTGTCTTAGTTTAAGATGCAAAAACGCTCGAAAAGTTAAGAAAATTATAGAGACTCACCACATGCTCTATTTTACTGTTCCAGATAAATGGTTATACGTATTGCCACCTTTCCCAAAAAAATTAGCAAAGCAATCACAATTTTTAGTTCTCGTGGCAACAGATATGAAAATAAGATCTCCAAAAGATACGAAATTTGCCTGGAAAAACCGCATTACTCATAGGCATCTTGACGAACTCTACCTCATTCTCTCTGAAGGTTATGGGTCATCTTATCTACTTAATAATATTCCTTTTACAGAAGAAAATACATTTACTCTTATCGATTTAGAGAAACCTAAAAGAGAAATTCCCCTTGAGCGAATAGAAAAATACTTCTCTTATGACATGGGAATTTATTGGAAAACTCTTAGTAACAACTAACATCTCTAAGACATTGGATGTTATTAAAATTCACCAAATTATGAAAAAATCACACTCCTATATAATAAAATATACAAATAAAGGAGTATTTTATGTTATTAGTTTCATTTATTTTTTTTGCTATCTTAGGGCTTATTTTGTTTTGGATGTTTTCCGCGAGGGCAGTGCCGAATAACCGACCAATTAATCGGCCTGCCCCAAATCCAAAAGCGTGTGATTGTTCACAAGTTATGGATGGCAAAACAGCGCTTTACACAAAAACCTATAAAAACAGCACCTTTCCTAAATTTACAGGAGACAATTCTGCTTTTTGCAGCATGAGGCTTCCTGATTATGGAACAAGCGATAATTGCAACTCTTGCTGCTGCAAAACAGCTTGCAATCAAACTCATGACCCTGGAATAGAAGCAAAATGCACCAAACAATGCGAAAAATATATGCCTAAGGAAGATCCGAAACCTTCTAAAAGTGATACAAAAACTAAATAAAAGGTGTTAATTAGAGCCTTTTTTCTTAAAAAGGCTTTTTTAAAAAATTTATATACATATCTTTTATAACTAAATCCTGTTATTATCTTTATAAAAAATAAAGGATTTAGGAATGGACGCTCTCTCTTCTACAATACAAACATTTACTGAAGATGCAAATAATTTACTAAAAACCGATGTGAACCTTTTAACAAAACCTTCTTATTCAGATATTGCAAAAGTAGCCTGTGCAATTACAACTTTTCAAGAGAGAAGTTTTGCGCTGAATAATTCGTGGAATCGCATGGTATTAGAAATCCAAGCTGGCCAAGCAGAACTTACTGAAGAATTGATTATTCTTGCTGAAAGATGCTCTCATATTATGCTTTCAATCTACGGGGAGAGACGTTTTTCAGGAATTGCTCTTCAAGGAGCTCGCCTTGCAAATGAATTAAGAGAGCAAATCGAAAGTCTCAAAGCGCAACATGCAGCCGATCGTCCAGCAGACGCTCTAATAGAAGATGAGGCTCTACCTCTTCAGGCAGTAGCCTCTGCAGAAGAGGCTTCAAGAGAAGCTACCTCTTTTTCTCTCTTTAATAGTTTCAAGCACTATTTAGATCATCATAGCATTTTACTCGGTCCAGCGATGCGTGCGGTAGTTAGAGGAGCTGATTACATCATGAATAGAAGCTACACTAAAGAGGCTCTTGGATTTTTAAAGGAAATTGGAGATCCAACAAGAGAGGCGCAAGAGGCAGAGACAGCTCTTTTAGTTGCTGCTGCAACTGCTGATTTTGATACAGGAGAGGCCTAAAAATCTCTCATTCTGTTTATTAAATTAGAGATCTTTTTTCTTAAAAAAGGTGTTAAATGGATAGATGTTTAAGAGTTGATGCTGGTAAAATTATAGTAGTCTACCCTGAAGAGGGTCATGGCTCAGGGGATTATGCTACAGCTTATAAAATTGCTTCAAATTTCCACACAGAAGAGTCCGTCCCAAAAGATCAAATTGTCCTTGCGGCGACCTATCCTGAAAGATTCACCCCTTTTAACGAATTAGAGTTTGAAGTAGTTCATAGAGTAGACCTTTTTTATGAAAAAATTAATTCTGTAGCTCTTTTGGTGCTAGCCCCTTTAACAACACCCTACTTTCCCCTACCCTCTTTCCCCCCTTCTTTAGGTCTTTTTGAGTACGGTCTTTTTAATGAACTTCAATACAAAAAACCCCTAACAGACTATGTTTCAGGCGCTTCTTTCGGTCTTTTGGAAGATGAAATTGGTGTAATGATTGATCCTGAACTAAAAATGTGGAAAATGTCTGGGGTTATGAGAGATCCTTACACGAGAATTGGACTTTTAACAAGGTTGCCAAATGGATTGCAGAGGGCGATTTTAGGAGATAGTGCGTCAGAAGAAGTCATTCGTGGATTTGCAGAAACCAAAAAACTCTATCTTGGCTATGCTCATTACCATGAGCCGCAAGAGAGTTTTATAAAATCTGTTTTCGAATATGAAAAAGAACATTTCCCGGTTATATTTTTACCAAACTGTAATCCTAGTTCGCTTAGTTCCCCATTAAGAGAAGTTTTAGAGGTGATTTCATATGACATGTCTAGCGATACTTATACACTTATTCAATCTCCGCCAGGTAATCGAGGGAGAATAATCGTAGGAAATGTTTCTAACTCTGCATTTAAAACAATTATGGGAGCAGCAGAGCGTCAAACACTCACAACAGGCGATTCTAGTGCAGCAGAGGCTATTTCAGCTGGAAAACTTGCCCTCTATGAGCAGTGCAGTCATAAAGTTAGATTTGGAGACGGCTTAGTAAGAAGATACGGGAGCCGAATTCTTGTCTTCGATAGTCGTCTCAGCTTTTCCCCCGCAAGCGCAAGAGAAGTATTTATTGGATCAGAACCTGTTGAGGAAGATCCCTCCTCTTTAGATGCTTGGCCAAAGGTTCGCTCTCTTAGTTTGGAGAGACTTGAAAAAGGAGCGCTACAAATTCAACCCCTAAGATATCCTGGGCGTGAAAAAATGGAATTCGATACACCCTATATCATCCTTCCCGATGAAGTAAGCGAATTATTAATAGATCAAGAGACTAACAGGTCTTCATTGCCAGAATTTTCTGATTCTCACTTTTCCCTCACTTTAGCAACTGTTTCAAAACCAAGTGTATATTTAATTATTAGGAAAAAATAAAAAATCTGGCTTTTGGTTACTTGGGTTAAAGAAACATATCGAGAAGCTTTGAAGAGATCTCATCTTTACCCTCTTCTTTTAAAAAGAGTTGAAAAGCAGCCTCAGCTGTATGATAATTTTCAACTAAATGCAAAAGCATTTTGCGACTCTGTTTGAATTCATAAGATTGTCCAAACATTTTAGCAGCTTCTGTAAAGCAATCCTCATAATATAAAACAAGACCTACAGCATGTATTAATTCCCAGTTTTTTTCTCTTACAGCAGTTTGAATCATTTCTGCTGTTTTGACGGGGTCCAACTTTCCGTTAAACTTATAGTAGTAGAGGAGCATTGAAGCCCAGTCATGGGTTTTAATTAACTGAGAAATTCTTTCTAATTCAGGTCTAAAATTAACAAGAGGAATCATAGCTTCCGCTATTTCAAAAGGTATTAAATAGAAAGCCTCACTCAATTCCATAAAAAATGCAAGGAGCTCACGCCTTTGATACGGGAGGTCAGGATTCTGAACTACCTCACGAATATATGTTAATTTAGCAAAGTTGCTACCCTGTCTAGCAAGCTCTAAAATTTCTTTTAAGCTAAGCCCCCCTCCTAACTCTTTGAGTCTTTCATACTCTTCATAGTCTCCCCGATTAACTATATCTATAATGTAGGGTCTTGCCTCTTCAATTTTTCCATCCCTTAGTAAAACTTCAGCAAGATCACCTGCTCCACCCCCTGCTCGATAGACATACTCTGCCCATAAAATCGCTTTTGTAGGCTCTTTTAAAAAACATCTAACAAGCTGTTTTGCAGCAAAAATGTCGCCTTTTGCTGCTAAATCGATTAAAAATTGACGCTCCTCCTCATTAAAAGAGTCTTTCAGAGTCAACTGATATAATCTTACTTCGGGATTTTCCTCACGCGTTACTACCGTGCGACTACCACTCTTGTGTGGGCCAAAAGCAACAATTTTTGTAGGATCTGATTCTTCAGCTAATAAAAGAGGCTCTGAACTACCCGGCTCATAAAAATAGCCTGGTGCAATAACGACATCCCTTGAAGCAAATATAGAGGCTTGTGGCAATTCATCTTGAAAAGCACCCGCCATTGCAAGACCAGCCCGGCAAGAGATCAAATGAATTTGAGCATTTGTCGCAATCTGAGTTTTAATCGCTGTTTTAGCAACATTCTCTGGTAGTAAAAGACCTTTTTTTGTCTCTCCAAACTGAAGCCCCGGATTTTTATCATCGTCTGAACCGTGACAAAGAATAAAAAGATGGTCCACCTTTCTACCCAAATTTTCACGAGCTATCGCTTTAGAAAAATCTGCCTCATCTGTTTCAACAAAATAGAGCCTAGAAATAGAAGCGGCTTTTCTTACAAGCTGAGTAAAGGCAAGGGTTTGCGTTTCCATAGCACAACCTGGGTCGTACTTTGCCTTAATAATCACACCAATAGGATCCTCAACCGAGTGAGTAGATCTAGATGCCTCTACAAAGTAATGAAGCTCTGTATTAGGTATTACGCCTTCCATAATCAAGTCGCCAATTAATAATAAAATATTAATTATAACATATAATTATTTTAAAATAAATAAGTTTCCAGAGCTCTGGGTCATGGGTCTGGGGCGGTGTCTGGGGTGTCTGGGGTCAGGCATTGGGTTATGGGGTTTCATTGTATGCTAATTTTGAGAGAAATTCGATATCAGGATATTCGCCTAAAACAGCTTTATACCTTTCCTTAAAATTTTTAACTAAACCTGTAATTGTGCTTTGATCACGGTGAAAAAATTTCCCTAAATTAGTCATAACCCAATGCCAAATTCTTAAACGCCTGATAACAAATAAGATGTATATATTTGTGATCTGGTAATTTATTTATAACAACTAACCAAAAAGGAGTTTCTATGATTTATAACATTACAATCCAAAATAAGACGAATGGCGATCTGCTTATTTACCAGCAATATTTTCATTTAATAGCGGAGGTTGGCTTGAATTTTCCGAAGTAATTTCATTGACTGAGGGAAGGCTTAATCTGCTATGCTCAAATAATGGTCACTGGTCCAATTGCTCGGCAAGCTGCGATACAAACGGCAACTGCACGATCATAGTACAAAAGTGATTGTAAGGGATTAGCGGCTGTCGGATTTGAACCAACGACCCACGGATTATGATAGAGGCGCAATCCCCTCACAACCAGCACTATCCAACCTTATTGAGCCCAATAATAGCGGATTCTTATAAAGAATGCAACTGAATGCTGCTAGTTAAAAACGGTTGTTTTGGGAGCGCGTTCCACTATTTTTGCAACGAATTTACATTAGACGAAGCACATGCTCCATAGCGACCTCTATAGCCAAAGCTATCAAAGGTATTACCCAGGCAAAATGAGATCTTGTTAGCCGATCTCTAAAATAATTAGCCCACATAAGATAAATACTTAGAGGTAAAGATAGAAAAAGACCAAAAAATAAAACTATGTAGAGAATGCCGATTACAAATGCATGTTCACCATAGGCGGTCAAAGAACCGATCCATGCCATTAAAAAAGCAGGAATAAGTAAGATAGCGTAAATCACGGTCCAAAAAACCAAGATATTTCTTGAAATTTTCCTCTCGTCAACTATTTTTGATTGTTCCATGTTTCACCCACTTTGATATTTGCTCACAATTTTTTCTAATATAGGCAAATAGCATACAAAATCATGCTCAAAAACATCGCCTGTTTTGGCATCAAGAATAGTTAGATTACTGATCTTCTCAAATTCTTTTTCATAATATCTAGTTCTTTCGCAAATAACGGCTTCCACAAATCTTGCATCAAAGGAATCAGTTTGCAAAAAAGCATCTTTTCTTGCCAATTCGGAGATGATAGTTCTTTCATTTAGATCATTTTTTATCCCTTCGTGCTTATGTAAGGCCAAGATTTGCAAATGTGGTGAACCTAGTCTGCAGATGAGGTCTGCTGTACTAGCGTAGTTATGTGAATCACTATGAGCCTTGCTAGGTAAAATGAAGGACCCTCCACCTAATGTAAAAATCCTAATTTTATTCCGTTCTATTGATGTAAGACGATTCAGTGCATGCTCTGCGATAATCGCTCCCTGACTATGCGCAAAAATCACTATTGGAATCTCAGATCCTTCTCGCACGGATTCTTTTATCAAATAGTGAAAATACTTCTCTGCTAAAAGAACCACAGGGGTATCAATATCTAATTTGAGGATCCCACAATGAAATAGATCCGGAAAATAAATAGCAGTGTCATTAGGTAAAGCATATACAATCTCATTTCCCGTTGCCTTTACCACTAAATCAATTGAAGCAATCGCTTTTTTCTTATTATTGCTAATCCCATTAATAAATCCCCATATGCAAGATGTCGATTTCTTTTCTCCAACCACTCTAACAATTGTTTCAATTGGCTTTTCTAAAGGCAAAACACTTGAAAGAGCTGATGGCAGATTACACATCTTCATTTGCCAGAACGTATGATGATGCCTCGATCTCACGTAACATTTCCCATTTTTTTCGTGAACAACAATGGCATCTAAGCGATGATCTTTTATCCAATCCAAAACTTCCTTTTGAGACAGAATAATGTTTCCCTCAATCAAGTAAGAGTCCACATTTTCTCGAATTATCTCAATTTTCCCAATAATTTTAGGTAGCGGCCCAATGTATTCATCACTAACTTGACGGTAATCACACGCTTTACAAATAGCCTTGGTCAATATTTCAAGTTCTTCTTTTGAAAGAGATTTTAAGCTTCTATTCTCAGAAAAATCTCCGTATTTCATCAATTACTCAATAAATTTTTTCGAATTATTGGATTGATAATATTTTGCAACTGCCTTAACTTTTGAGCGATGCCATGATTTTAGTGAAAGCCAATCTGACAGAGCTGAAAGCCCTTGATCTGCCGTTGCAAAAATCGAATAAGGTCCCGAGGAACCAATAGCTCCGTTTTTCCTTGAAACTCTACTATGCGAACGAAGCAACCCTGGATTATTAATCCTCCATGCTAGCGTTCCACCTCGTGCAATATATTTATTGGAGTAACTATCCAAATATACAATAGATCCTGAATTCTCTGGATATGCTAATACAAATATCTTTTTCATCTAATTAACAAGCAAATAACAACTAAGCAAGCACAATTATAAATGACCTGATCGACAGGTGCAATGATTTTTTCCTTTGTCAGATTAATGACCATTCTTGTGGGGCGGGTTCAGGCATTGGGTTATGTGTTCTGTTCTGGGGTCAGGCATTTCTGTTCTGGGGTCAGGCATTGGGTTATGGGGTTTCATTGCATGCTAATTTTGCGAGAAATTCGATATCAGGATATTCGCTTAAAACAGCTTTATACCTTTCCTCAAAATTTTTAACTAGCTCTCCAAACGTTTTGTTCTTCCCATTTCTTATTTGATGTTTGATTAAACATAAAAAATTATAAGGAAATTTTGATTTTCTACAAACCCCATAACCCAATGCCTGACCCCGTGAAATGCCTGACCCCGTGAATAACCCAATGCCTGACCCCGTGAATGACCCCGCGAACTGTGAATTTAACTCAATATGCTATTTATAAGTATTTTATGTTAATTTTATTCGTTTATATATAATCAAGATAATAATATGAGGAGTATTATATGTCAGGTTCATGTGATAGTTTAGGTGTGATCATAAACGTTATTAATTCTACAAGCGATCCTATCAATATAGATGGCACAAAATATCTAACTAATTGCAATCCATCACCCTGCATTTATATATGGGATGGTGTTACTGAGTGGAATACTCTACCTAATGACGCACCTTATTACACAGTCCAACCTGGGAAAAATATTCAATTTAATTACCAGTGCGGTGACCCTTATTTGGATTATGATATCATTTTTTTGGGTGGACATGATCCTAGCAAACCAACCTTTTCTTGTGATTTTACTACATGTTGGAAAGAGTCTTCTTATCAAAATTCGACCTGTTCATGTACAAATAGTGACAAAAGCAACGCTCAAATCGTGATCACACAGTCTTCCTCTTTGAACCAAGACAATCCAGTTGTTACTATTTTAACAACCGGGGAGATTATTACCTCTGCTTTTACATTGGTAGGAAGGCCTTATGCTAATACAGACAACTTCAGTTTAAGTTTTTCAGGTGCAAATCTTTTAACCTTTTCAGCTCAGCCAAATTTTGAAATCACAAATACATATGGACCATTCCAAATTAGTTTTGATCAATTTTTTATTCAGGCGTCTATTCCTCCATCCACAAGTTCAACTTCTCCTCTAACCTCTTCAGAATATGATAATCAATCAATTACAGGAAACCTTTCATTTAAAATCACAAACAAAACTATCTCATTGGTAGCAGGTAATAATTTAAGCATGCAACCATTTAGCAAAAACACAAAACCGCCAAGTCTTAAAAGCCCAGAATATATATCATTTCCAAGCTCAATAACCGTTTCAGCAGCTAATGGAGGGTCTCAAACGCCGTTCGCAAATAATGTGCCTTATGCTTATGTCGCAATATTCGATGACCCAAGTATAGGTACGATGACACTAGAAAGTAAAGATGATCAATTTAACTTCACAATTTCATTAAAGTTTGCAACCCCATTTTCAACACCATTTACATCGGTTTCAGGCGCCATATCCTTAGGAGCTCTCGCGGCAATTACTATCAACCAATCAAACGTCACTGTATCTGGATCAACCATGCAGCTAAATCAAAATCCAACAGTTACTCTATATGCAACTGAAATCGCCTGCATTAGCACTAATGCAAGCTTAAACCTAGATGCTACAACTAATGCCGTGACAGGGATTGTAATAAAAGGATCCCTGCCTCAGCCTAAACCAGGATCCTCTATCAACCAGCCGTTTGATCCACTACAAGGTTTTTATTCAATAAAATTCGATAACTAAAAAATAAAAAAGAAGTTTTGGGGTCAGGCATTGTTAGTTCTGGGGTCAGGCATTGGGTTATGGGGTTTCATTGTTAGTTCTGGGGTCAGGCATTGGGTTATGGGGTTTCATTGCATGCTAATTTTGCGAGAAATTCGATATCAGGATATTCGCTTAAAACAGCTTTATACCTTTCCTCAAAATTTTTAACTAAACCTGTAATTGTGCTTTGATCGCGGTGAAAAAATTTCCCTAAATTAGTCATAGAAATATCTCCTTTTTCTATAGCAATTTTAGAAATCACAGCCCTTGCAAATGAAATTTTTCGCGATTTATCTCTCGAACTTAAAAATCTTCTTTCAATATTGAATTGATCGCAAATAACTTTAACTATGCTTTCTATTGATAACGGTCTATCTACAACTATTAAATTTTGGTTTTTGACTCTTTCGAGAAAATCATCATCACCAAGCACATGTCCGTCTTTAAAATTATTTCGAAGCTCCTTAAGCTCATCCTCCTCCTCAATCTCTGATGTATATGCTAAATATTGTCTAATCGCTTGAGCTCTCGTCTGCCCAAATTTTGAAAGACCGAAATCTTTTGTTACCCAACTAATCTGATTTAAATCCATATATGAATTATGACTAGACCAGGAATAATTTCTAGGATCATTCACAATACCCGCCCGAACAGGATTTCTATGAATATAACGCAATACCCGAGTAAAATAAAGTTGGTCTTCAATTAAAATAGATTTGTAACGACCCTGAAACAAGTGTCCTGCTGTAGCATGATTGCGATTAATTTTTTGACTGTAACGAAAGGCAAGATTATGCATAACTTTTGCAAGCGGAATATTGCCAATTTGTACAAGTAAATGAAAATGATTTTTCATAAAACAAAAAGCATGAATACGATGACCGTATCGCTCTATTCCTTCTTGCAATAGAAAACTCATCTTATGTCGATCACTATCTGAAAAAAATATATCCTGACCATGATTCCCTCTATGCATTACATGATAAAAACATCCAGGATAATGAAAACGCTTTGCTCTAGCCATTTGTTGTTTGGTGCTTGATTAAAAATAAAAATTATAAAAGAATTTTGATTTTTTCACAAACCCCATAACCCAATAACCCAATGCCTGACCCCAATGCATCTGCTTATTTACCAGCAATATTTTCATTTAATAGCGGAGGTTGGCTTCAATTTTCCGAAGTAATTTCAGCGACTAAGGGATGGCTTAATCCCCTATGCGAAAATAATGGTCATTGGAACAATTGCTCGGCAAGCTGCGATACAAAAGGCAACTGCACGATCACAGTACAATAGTGATTGTAAGAGTTTAGCGGCTGTCGGATTTGAACCAACGACCCACGGATTATGATTCCGTTGCTCTAACCAACTGAGCTAAGCCGCCACATAGATCTAGATGTGGAAAACGCCAGCTGAAGCTGGCGTTTTAATTATTAGCGGGGGACGGACTCGAACCGCCGACCTTTGGGTTATGAGCCCAACGAGCTTCCAACTGCTCCACCCCGCGATATCAATTGCAAGTAGTGTAACAATTTATACTCTTTTTCACAACAGTTCTTTTACTAAATTCCAAGATCTTTTTGTTGCCCCCTCCACTTCTACTTTAACAGTTTCGAGCAAATCCTTTCTGGGTGGGCTTTTAAGAAGATCTTCAAGAGTTTCGGAAAGATTTTCTAAACAAATTTGTTTTCCGATTTTATGTTTTTTTAAAGAGTTTACTATGCTTTCTTGCTTATGCATATAGGGGCCATACAGGACAGGAATATCATGTCTTGCAGCTTCATAAATATTATGTCCTCCTACGTGATTCACAAAACTTCCCCCCATAATAGCGACTCTCGAATTTGCATAACATTCGTCCATAACGCCCATTTGATTGACTAGAACTACTTTTTCATTCCCTTTTCCAATTTCAAAAATGGTTCTATAGGAGATCTTATTTCTTCTTAAGTATTCACCTACTTTTGAAAATCTTTCAGGGTGTCTTGGAGCTAGAAAAAAAACAAGCTCGTTTTGATCACCTAATTTTTCTAACTCTCTTAAAATTAACTCTTCCTCATTTTCATGAGTGAGTGCGATTGTGACAATTTTTTTATCTGTTGGGAAGTTAAGGTCTTTTCTATTTGTAACAATTTTTTGACTGTCAAATTTAATATTTCCGGTAACTGCGATTTTTTTGAGAGGAGTGCCAAGCTCTAAAAACCTTAATTTATCACTATCACTCTGTAGACAAAACTGATCGACTAAGCCAAAGAGTGCTTTAGCAAACCTTTTAAAGATTTTAAACCTCTTAAATGAAGTAGTTGAAATTTTACCATTTACTACGGCGATTTTTGTCTGATTTTGTTTAAGTTCTTTCAAAAGATTTAACCAAAAATCGGTCTCTACTAAGATAAAAAGATCTGGCTGAATCCTTTTTACCATTTTTTTCATTAGAAAAGAGAAATCAAGCGGTAGATAAAAGTTCATTTTTATCCGATTTAGATTGGTTTCCGCCTCTTTTTGTCCGGTTTCTGTTGTAGTTGAAAGAAAAATAGATAGATTTGGCATCTCTTTTTGTATAAGGTCTATAAGTGATTTTACAGCCCTTGTCTCACCTAAAGAGACTGCATGAATCCATATTCTATACTCACCTTTTTCTTTTACTGGAAAATCGGGCATTTTAAGCCCGATTTTATAGAAGATATTGTTTTTATATTTTTTTGAAAAAATCTTCGGGAGAAATGCTAGCACCCAAAGAGCTAAAAAAAAATCATAAAAAAATTTCATTGTGTAACCAGATTTAACAACTTATCAGGGACAAAAATAACTTTTTCAATTGTTGTTTTTAGGAAATTTTTTACGTTTTGATCGTTTGTTGCAAACTCTAAAACAATCTCCTTTGTGACACCTTTTGAAAAGACTCCCTTTCCTCGAAGCTTTCCATTTACCTGAAAAACGATAGTTACTTCATCTTCGACTAAATACGCTTCATCATAAGTTGGAAATGGCTCGTAAGAGATTGTGTTTTTTCCACCCAAAATCTCCCAACACTCTTCTCCAAAATGGGGAGTAAACGGATAGAGAACTTTGATAAAACTTTTTACGCACTCTCGTGGATAAATTGGCAAGCTTGTAAATCCGTTCAAAAACTCCATCATTTTTGCAATCGCTGTGTTGAATCCTAAAATTGCAAAATCAGACTCAACTTGCTTAATCAATTTATGAACTAGCCTATTTGCCTCTTTGTTTTCTTCATCGCTTAATTTTTCTGATGTCACGACATCATAGACCCTATTTAAAAAACGTTTGCAACCAGTGACTGCATCTGTTTGCCAAAGTTTTTCTTTGTCAAAGGGCGCCATAAAAAGCTCATAGAGACGCAAAGCATCTGCCCCATACTCTTCAATCATTTCATCAGGAGATACCCCATTCATTTTAGACTTAGACATCTTCTCAATAAGTTCTGTCACATTTTTTCCCTTGGCATCGTCTTCTGAGACGTAGCCACCACCTTCGAGCTTATACGCTTTGCTAATCACAAGACCCTGATTTCGAAGTGACATAAACGGCTCTTTTGTCGTTACGCAGCCGATATCATATAAAACTTTATGCCAAAACCTTGCATAGAGTAAATGAAGAACAGCATGCTCTACCCCACCAATATATAAATCAACAGGCATCCAATAAGCCTCTTTTTCAGGTGACCAAGCAGCATTTATATTGTGCGGATCGCAAAAGCGCAAATAATACCAGCAAGACCCTGCCCACTGCGGCATAATATTTGTCTCTCGAAACGCTCTTTTATTTGTTTTGGGATCGATAACTTCTACCCAATTTTTTGCTTTTGCAAGGGGACTTTGCCCGTCAATAGATGGTTTATAATCTTGAATAACAGGCGGTGTTAATGGAAGCTCGTCTAGATCTAAAACTCTCTTACTTCCATCTTCATAATGTAAAATAGGAAACGGCTCACCCCAGTATCTCTGTCTTGAAAAAAGCCAATCACGCAACTTATAATTGACTTTTCTCTCCCCAATTTTCATTTTTTCTAAAAAGAGGGCAACTCTTTCTTTCGCCTGATCGATCGTATCTTTTGATAAATCGACTCTATCATTCGCGCTATTTATATACCGCCCTTCTTCATCGATTACTTGCTTTGCATTTAATTGATAAATTTGAGAAAACTCTTTATCTCTTTCATCGTGATAAGGAACTGCCATGACAGCCCCAGTTCCATAACTCATTAGCACATAATCGGCAATCCAAATAGGCACTTTTTCATCTGTCAGCGGGTTTATGATATAAGAGCCTGTGAAAACGCCTGTCTTTGTCTTTGCAAGATCTGTTCGATCAAGATCACTTTTTGCAGCCACCTTTGCACAATAATCTTCAACCTCTTTTACTTGCTCTTTTGTAGTCAATTTTTTTACAAGCGGGTGCTCTGGCGCGATCACTACATAAGTAACTCCAAAAAGAGTGTCGTGACGAGTAGTAAAACAGGTGATCTTTTCACCCATGCCAGCTACAGAAAAATCGATATTCACCCCTTCGCTCTTTCCGATCCAATTCCTTTGCAATTTTTTCAAATGATCCGGCCAATCGATTAAATCTAAATCTTCCAAGAGTTTTTCTGCATACGCTGTAATTTTTAACATCCATTGTCTAAGAGGTTTTCTCTCAATTGGATAACCACCATCAACAGACTTTCCGTTCTCAACTTCTTCATTTGATAAGACAGTGCCGAGAGCTGGGCAAAAATTAACAGTTGCTTCCGTTTCATAAGCAAGCCCTTTTTCATACAGTTTTGTAAAAATCCATTGGGTCCACTTGTAATATTTTGGATCAGATGTCGCAAACTCTCTTTCCCAATCGTAGCTTAACCCAAGAGCTTTTAACTGTCTTCTGTAGGTATTAATATTTTGCTCTGTTGCAATTTGAGGGTGCGTGCCAGTCCGGATTGCATATTGCTCAGCAGGAAGACCAAAACTGTCCCAACCCATGGGGTGTAAAACATTAAATCCTTTCTGTCTTTTATACCTTGCAATCACATCCGAACCTGTATAACCAACCACATGACCCACATGAAGACCTGCACCCGATGGATAGGGAAACATATCTAATATGTAGTATTTAGGCTTTGTATAATCCTCTTCTGTTTTGTAAGTTTTGTTCTCTTCCCAATACTTTTGCCATTTCTTTTCAATTGTTTGTGGATCGTATTCTTTTTTCATATTCCCTTCTAATTTAATAAACTATGTAAATCAATTTCTTGATGATTTGCAACAAACGCTATTGTTTTCACTTTTTTAAAATCAGAGATTAACTCTTTGTAGTACTCTCTATCACAATCTTTTAAAGAGACAAAAACGATTCCTTTTTTGGTTGAATTATGTACAATCAACTCTCGAATTAAATAATTCTCTTCGGATACATAAATTTCAGATGTCATATTCAATCTGCTTTTTTGAAAAAACTCTTCAAAATAAAGATTTTGCTGCACTTTAGCAGCTTCATTTGAAACAACTGTTTTTACTTTGATGCGAGCTTGTCTCCACTCTTTTTGCCTTGCTAAAAGATTTGCTAAAATAAGCATCAGCTCTGAGTGATTTTTTTGTTTATTGTCCCACCAAATATCAATCTCTAATTTTTCAAGAAGGTTTAAATCGACATCGCTTCTAAAAAGAATCACATTTCTTTTTGCTTCTTTGGCAATTTTTAATATTTGCAAGTAGTTATCAAAAAGCTCTTCTCGATTACACTCTCCTAAAACAACTGTATTTGGAACTAGAGGGCCTAAACTATAATTGGAAACAATATTTTTTAAACCATCTGCAAAATTGTCTGCAATCGTCACTTCAACAAGAGCTTCTAAAGACCTTTTTTTGAGATTATGCCGTATAACCTCTTCCCATTTTTGGATTTCATCCAAATCTGCATAGGCGTTTTTTAACACAGAGGCAAGGGTGACAAAACCCCGTCCTTTCGCTATCGAGCTTGAAAAATTCAAAAGAGGTGATTGACCACTTGCACTTTCAGAAAGCACTAAAAAATTCGGCCTCCATGAACGAAGTGAGGGTTTTGAAAAAACTAACCGATAAATTGAAAATCTTGCTATGGAAAATAAGATTGTCTGCCGTAAATCGTCTAACCTTGATTCTAATACGGTCTTTTTGACAACGAGATATATTCCAATTAAAAGAAGTAGCGCAATTAAAGCTTTGCCTGAATCCATTAAAATAATAGCACTAAAACAAAGAAACGCGCCCGCAAACGAGATATAAGGACTAAATCTTAAAGTCGGCCGCCAGCTCGGATTGCTAATAAACTCTTCTGTGCCGCTAGCTAAATTTAAAAGTCCATAAACAAACAAAATCACAATTGTTAACAAAGGCGCAGCATAACTAATCGAACCAAAGTAACATCCTAAAAAAGAAAGAGCTGCTGTAAAAAGCGTTGCCGATCTAACCCCCTCTTCATCTTTAGAGGCAAAAACTTCAAACCATTTAGGAAAAACTTTATCATCTGCCATCGCTTTCAATGTTCTTGGGGCTGATAAAAAACAACCCATGCCACTTGCTAAAGAGGCTGCCCAAAAACCAAGAAGCCCTATAGGACCAGAGATAAAATTTTTTAAAACCTCTTGATCGGTCTGTAAAAAAAATCTAGGAACTCGATTAGAAAGAACAAGACAAATCACAAAATAGAATAGAAACCCAAAGATAGTCGCACTAATTGTTCCCACAATTAAAGAGAGAGTTGGTTTTTTTAAATCACCTGATAAAGCAGCGCCTGCTTCAATTCCAATCAATGAAGGGTATAGAATCGCAAAAACCACCCAAAATGAAAAGGGATGGTTTACAACAGGTAGCTCTCCTGTTGATGGGAGAGTATATCTGCCTTGCAAGAAGTAGAAAAAAGAGAGACAAAGAAATAAGAAAACTACAGCTTGGAGTCTCATAGCAAAAGTTTTAGATGCAAACGACAAAAGAGCTAGAGATAGAAAAGTAACTAGCGTAATTAAAGAAATATGTATTCCTGGGATAAAAGGGGCTATTGAGTTTGCAAAACCAAGAATACAAAGACATGCCATCAATGTGTGTGCGATATAAAGTGAAAGACCCATTACAGCGCCGGTTTTCAACCCAAAAGAGCGCGAAATCATGAAGTAGCTCCCTCCATCCCCCACATGCATATTTGATGCAGTTGAAGAGAGAGAAAAAGCAGTAATTAAAGTTAAAATTAGACTAAATAAAAAAACAGAAAGCACTTTAATAAGCCCAAAACTACCCAAAACAAAGGGCAAAGGCAAATATAAAAATGCACCAACCATTGTGAATAGACTTGGCAAAAAAACGCCTAAAAATGTTCCAACGCCTTCTGAATTGCCATCTTCAGATCCAATTTTATAATAAAAATTTCGAATCGCTTGCATAGTGTCCTACAGTATAAAAAAACAGATCTTTTACGAAAAGCTTGTACCAAAAAGAGAGTTCTTCATATGATCTTGGGTAAAGCTGCTTAACTGATAGATTTTATGTACGATTTAGTAAAGAACACAAAAAAAACAAAAATATCCTTAACTGACTACAACTTCAAAGAGGATATCCAAAATAGACTTATTTTAAAATCGCTCTCACAAGATAGCCTCCAAATTTTAGAGGAAATTTTATGCAGTTCTCTTCAGTTTAGCTTTGAATCTTTATCATACAACTTAGATCTTTCCGAAAGCGAACTATACCCTATTATTGAAACACTAGCTCCTCTAAATCTTTTTAATTTTGATGGGAGAACAATCAGTGTCGACAAAGATAAAAGGAAATATTTTGAAACACAAATCACAAGGTTTGAAGATGGATTCAAACCAAATATTGATTTTTTTCAAAATATCCTTAAGTCTCTTCCCATTGAAGTATTACCCAATTGGTACCATGTTCCAAGATCTTCAAACAACATTTTTCAATCAATTATTGAAAAATATTTATTTACTCCGCAAATTTATCAAAGATACTTAGCAGAGATGATTTCAACGTCTGAAATGATTGGCGAAATCGCTAAAGAAGTGTTAGATAACGAAAGACTTGAAGTTCCGGTAAAAATCATTTTAGAAAAGTTTGAGTTAACCCGATTAGAGTTTGAAGAGATTGCTCTTTTATTAGAATTTAACATGTTAGCTTTTGTCTCATTTTCAAATGGAGCCGAGGTTTTAACCCCTTTCCATGAATGGGTCCAATACCAATCTTTTATCAAAGAGACAACCCCCCTCTCCGTTTCTGATGAAGTGATCCCTTTTAGAAATTACGAATACGCCTTTATTCAAGACATGGCTGATGTTATCGCTCTTTTAGACCATTCAGAATTAGAAGTGTTTTACAATAAAGAAAAAGATCTCTGGTCTCCTTTAGCAACATCTGCTGCTTTTATTGAAGCTCACATACCTGTAAATAAAGAATACTCGACAAAACTTATCAACAAGTTATTAACTCTTGGCTTAGCAGTCATCGAAGAGAGTTTTTTAAAGCCTACAAGAGCTGCAAAAGAGTGGGTGCAAATTCCGATTGTGCAAAGAACTCATACAACATTTAAACACCCTCATAACTTTCTATCTACGCAAAAAAATTCACCCCTTGCCACACAAAGAGTCATTATTGAAATCCAGAAAAGCTTAAGCACTCTCTCTTCTTTTAATTGGGTCTATTTCGAAGATTTTATTAAGTCAGCCATGATTCCTTTAAGCGAAGAGAGACAAGTTTCACTAAAAAAAGTCGGAAAGTCGTGGGTCTACACCCTTCCTCAATATACAAACGAGGAAAAAGAGTTTATCACCTACATTATCTGCGATTGGCTCTTTGAATCAGGCATTACGCAAATCGGATCACATGAGGGTAAAAAAACCTTCCGTCTGACAACACTTGGCAAATCAATTATTTGCTAACTTAACCTACAATACGAACCAAAAAATCAAGAAATATTTCATCGAATCTAATTTCCAGTTCTATCTGTTTTATATTCTCTGGCTTCAAAAAGACCCTTGAAAATCGACTTGAAAGCAGATCTTTTCGTTCTTCGATTTGTCTTTTCAAAGCAGATTGCATATAAGGAAATTCTTTAGAAACATAATCTTTTGGTAGCGAATGAAAAATCAAATCAAAAAAAGAACTTAATTTTGGTAAGATTTTTTCTTTAAAAGAAACGTCATTTAAAGGCATTCCGCAAGCTAGATTTAATCTTGCATAAACAGTGCTAAAATGTTGGTGAAGAGATATTAAAAAAGAATTTCTACCGATAGTTCTTCGATAGGCACCTAATTCCATATCTATAAATCTTTCAAAAAGCTCATTTGCAAAAACCTGAAGATCTTCATCATCCGTATTATCAGCGATTTTTTTTATAGATTCGGAAATCTGAATAAATAAGCGCCTTATCTCGATTGGCACATGACTTACTACAAACGAGTGGTAAAAATCGTGATTCCAAAAATCAAGATCGGCAGGAGCAAGTACCCCATCTGCTTTTTTAGGCAATTCAATGCCTGGGAAAGGAAGTGCCATTTCTCTTGTATCTTGAAGACCGTTATTAATAATATCTTCAACTGTTGAAAGACCAATTACAGGAGTAATTTTTACCGCAAGATCACCCTTATAAGCAATCAGCAACTGTTGCATCATCGATAAACTAGGAGACATTCGTCTAGACTCATATTTAGTAAGAGCGAGTGTATTAAAAATATTCATCTCTTGCGCTTGTACTTCTTGCGTAATTGTACGAGTTTTCTCTTGAAAAGCTTTTTCTGAGCTATATCTAGAAAATGGAGGAAGAGGATCAGCTACAAAATGAAAAAAATATTGCTCTGATTTAGGCATTTTTTTCATTCTTTGATAAAAAAGATCCAAATGAGACTCTAAAACAACTTCATATCCTAAACCAGCGGAAGTGGGGAATCCAATAATTCGAAGAGTCTTTCTAATCATATCTCTAGCCTCTTCATGAATTGAGCCGTCTGCATTAAAAAGAGGCGCTGCATCTATTTCAAGATCAGAAAAATCTTTCTCTAAAGACCATCTAAAAATAAGAGTACAAAATTGCTCCATAGAGATTTTGCCTTGTTTAAAGGCTCTTAAGGAATCATAGGCAAGAAGATTCCACTCACCTGACTTATAGGAAGCTACAATTTCTTCCCAATTCCCCTCTTCAAGTAAACTAACAAGTTCTTCTATAGCGTGCTTTCGCACGAGTAAACACGAACTAAGTTCACTTTCTGGCAAGTATCTTGTTACCTCGTCAAAAGTATGTCTAATCAGATCTGCCCTTGCTATGAGAGGATCCCTTACATCTTCTTTAAACCGAATCGCACAAATCATTAAATCTATAGGGTGGACTTCCAGAGAATGATCATCTACCTCTTCAATCATATCTATATAAGTACGCGGCCTCTGAACTGCTTTTAACATACAAGCCTTCAAATCAGAAAGGTATGGAATATCAGCAGAAATTAACTCTCCCCGATTTTCTCCAAGCCAAGAGATAATTCGCAAACAAATTTCTTTAATTTCAGGTCTGAAATCTATATCAG
This sequence comes from Chlamydiota bacterium, assembly GCA_016866545.1. Taxonomy (GTDB): domain Bacteria; phylum Chlamydiota; class Chlamydiia; order Chlamydiales; family 2-12-FULL-49-11; genus VGMD01. The sequence goes on from VGMD01000007.1 coordinate 26,955, forward strand.
AGTGTTCAAAAAAAGCTGACCGAACCTTCCCACTCTCCCACGCAGAAACAGACGAAATATCCCTTAATAGAGCATGCATAACAACCTATTAATTAATTTTTAAATAATTATAATTGTTTAATTTAAATAAAACAACCAAACAATTGGGGTCAGGCCTCACATTTGGGGTCATTTGGGGTCAGGCCTCACATTACATTTCATTTGGGGTCAGGCCTCACATTACATTTGGGGTCAGGCCTCACATTAGAAGCTAAACTTGCAAATTAAATAGATTTATTTAAGTAAAACAATTCTCTAAAGATGGTTTTTCTTTTTGATTACTTCGATCAGACTGCCCACCATGAGGGATTCTAGCTCTATGGGGGAAAAATCGTGATCGATTTCATAACTCTGATTTTTTGTTTTATTAAAAAGCTTAAAAGGCTCTTTAGAAACAAGGCCTTGATGAATTTCTTTGAGCTCTAGCTCGTCATTTAAGTCAATTTTTTCATAATCGCTTGGATGTTTAAATGTAAACGGAAGGACGCCGAAATTGATTAAATTTTTTCTGTGAATTCTTGCATAACTTTTCGCGATAACAGCTCTCACACCTAAATATCTTGGAGCTATTGCTGCGTGCTCACGACTAGACCCTTGTCCATAATTTTTTCCAGCAATGATTAAAGAGCCTGTTTTTTGATGCTTTAAGGCTCTTTTATGAAATGTTTCATCTAATTTGTAATAGGTAAATTCACTAATTTTAGGAATATTGCTTCTGTATGGCAAAACTGCAGCACCTGCAGGAGAGATTTCATCAGTTGAAATATTGTCGCCTACTTTTAAAATAACTGGGACGTCAAACGAGTCTGGTAAAGGGCCAAATTCAGGAAAACTTTTTATATTCGGCCCTTTTATAATTTCTGTTTTATGCCCATCTTCTTCTGGAGGAATCAAATCACTAACAAGAACCATTTTTTCAATCTCTTTGTAGTGCGGGTATTTCATCTTTAAATCTCTAGGATCTGTAATCACTCCCGTGATTGCCGATGCGGTGGCTGTTTCTGGACTACAGAGATAGACTTTGTCCTCTTTTGTTCCAGAGCGACCCGGGAAATTCCTAGGAGTCGTTCGCAAACTAATTTGATTTGTCGCAGGAGCTTGCCCCATGCCAATACAACCATTACATCCCGCTTGGTGAATTCTTGCAGATGCCTTTGTTAAAATCGCTAAATACCCCTCTTCAATCAGGTAGTTTAAAACTTGTCTTGATGAGGGATTTACATCAAATGAGACCCCTTCGGCAACTTTTGTATCTTTAACCATCAAAGCGCTAATTGCAAAATCTCTCGGGCCAGGATTTGCAGAAGATCCAATATAAGCTTGATAAATTGGCCTACCTGCAACATCTTTTACTTTTTTCACATTTCCAGGGCTTGATGGGAGCGCAATTAACGGCTCTAGTTCACTTAAATCAATCTCAACATGCTCATCATAGGTAGCATCAGGATCTGCAGAAAGCTGAATAAAATCTTTTTCCCTCCCCATCTGTTTAAAAAACCGCAAAGTCACTTCATCAGACGGAAAAATAGATGTTGTTGCCCCTAATTCCGCCCCCATGTTTGCTATGACATGTCTGTCCATAACAGTTAAATTCTTAAGGCCAGGGCCGTAGTATTCAAAAATTTTACCTACCCCGCCAGAGACATCATACCTTCTTAGCATCTCCAAAATAACGTCTTTTGCACTCACCCACTCAGGTAGTTTCCCTGTGACTTTAACCCCTACAATTTTTGGCATTCTCGTGTAAAAAGGCTCCCCGCAAATGGCAAGAGCTACCTCAAGACCGCCTGTTCCTATAGCAAGCATAGCAACACACCCATTTGCAGGTGTGTGGCTGTCCGATCCGACCATTGTCTTGCCAGGAATTGCAAACCTCTCACAATGAACTTGATGAGAAATCCCATTCCCCGCTTTACTTAGCCAAAGCCCAAATTTTTTGGCTGCACTTTGCAAAAAAAGGTGGTCATCTGGATTTTTGTTATCTTCTTGCACCTGATTGTGATCAATATACTGAACAGAGACCTCTGTTTTAGCACGCTTTAAGTGCATAGCCTCAAGCTCTAACATAACCATTGTACCAGTGGCATCTTGGGTAAGGGTTTGATCTATTTTTAGAGAAATTTCTTCACCAGGAATCATATTCCCTGATACTAAATGACTTGATATTAGCTTTTCAGAAAGATTCTTTCCCATATGCACCTCTTTTCTATACTTATAGGGAAGAGGTGTCTACCTATCAATAATTTTTTTAAAAAGATTCGGGAAATGACCTTTTTTTCCAATATTTCGGGCCATAATCATAAGTTAATTGTTCCCCTTCACGAATCAATCGATTGGCAAACAATATAATATGAGCAACTCCGTCCAAAATTATCCATCTTGAAGTCAAGTTTGGCTCATAGCTATGATTAATAAATCTTGTAAAATTCCCTTTTTCTTTCGCATCGATTACCCAGGGTGTATCATCGGGCCCTATGGAATAACTAAAAACATAGTCATTTGAAAACTCTCCCCAAAATCGCCTTTTTCTCACAATCCCCGTATACTCGCCAATAAAAGAGAGTTCGGGGATATTTTTTACTGCAAAGACACCATACCCCACAAGAGGATTTACTCTCTTAATTAGGTAAGGTATCTCTTTTTTTTGTGTGAGAGGCTTTTCAAATAAATGAAGCACCCAATTATTAGTATTGTAATTCTTATTTCTCTTGAGTTTTTTTTTACTCTTTTTTTTTATCTTTTCGAGAATTTTAGCATCAAAAAACTCAAGATCTTTAATATACGTAATTTTAAAACGGTTTTCTAACTCAGAAATAGTTGTCATCATATACCTGATAGCCTAACTAAAATAGGTATCTAAGTACACCTTATATTTTTTTTTATTACTTAAAATAACTCTTCCCTCTGTTACTTTTGCTTTTACATGCACCCCATCTTTTCTTATTCGTTCAACTTCATAAATTTCTTCATCACCGTCGTATGCTCTAGAAGTAATTGTGCTTATTTCTTTTCCAAGAAGCTCCTCCTCTCTCCACAAAAGATTATTTACAGAGCTTGTCGTTAAAAGATCTATGATGCGACCGTGCTCATCAACAATAAATAAACCCATCTCTGGATACTTAAGTAAAAGTAGTTTCAACCTTTCAAGTTCTGTTTCAATAATATTTTCCAATACGCTCTCTGGAATTTTTAAAACAAGACCCTCAGAAAAAGTAACAAGCTCCCCTTTTATTTTTTCACGCTCAATCAAATGCCTGCCAACAAAAAGAGGTATTGAACATTTGGTCTGTTCAACAGTTTTTCCTCTAGCATATAATTTACGTAGCTCCTCAATTACCTCTAATCTCTCTTTTGTTGAAATCATATCAAAAAATGTGCCCTCTTTAAGAAATAACCTTACACGATCATTCCTATAAAGAATTTTACCTCTCATATCAAAAGCGCAAATAAGCCCCTTAAAACTCTCCTTTTTGATTTCAGCCACTACTTTATCGAGAGTTTTTTTAGATGGATTACATAATTGCACTTCCCGACCTACAATTTCTCTACCATGTAGTTGGTCCATAGTCACCTCCTTTTATTTAGTTAATTCAACAAAATTTTTAAAACTCTTTCGCCTTTTAGACATTCTTCCCTTAAATGAATTCTAAGTCCTACTTTAAGCAAATATAATATCATCCAAAACAGGGTAAGAGTGTCCATCAATATCACTTTGAACATCGATCCTAACCTCAGCTAATTCAGCATTTTTTTCATCTTTTCCTTTTTCTTCCTCATAGCCAGTACTTGGGTCATGCGAGGGCAACTCTAAAAATTTTAATTTTGAAAATTTTCGAGCTGGCACTAATAATTCGTCTATGGAAAAAGAAGTAGGCTTTCCTCGACGAGCTTTACGCCTTACCGTTTTTTCAAAAAGTGCATTTATTTTTACTTGGAGAGGAGATATAGGTGTTGAAATTATTGGAGGTCTATCCATTAAAGATACCCCCTCTTCTAAATCCTCTCCCTCTACACAGACTCTGCCAAGAGGTTTAAACCTCTCCTTTCTTACTCTTTCTACAAGTGTCGTCACATCTTTTACAAATGCAGTCTGAGCTTCGATTCTACGTAGGTTTTGCAAAGTATCGACATCTACATGTTCTACTCGTAAAAAGGCTGTATTTATCCATGAAAGAGCGATATTAATTACATATAAAGAGAGCCCTGAAACTTTTGCAGCTGAGCTTGAAGATCCTAAATTTGCATAAATCGCCTCTGTAATAGATCCAGCTAAAGAACCTAATTCTATAAAAAATTGAAGTGACAATCTAAATTTTGAAGCGATGTATTTAGATCTTGTATTTTTTAATTGCTCATTGAAGGCTATTAGAAATTCAGCGTCAGAAATAATTTCTCTTAGTCTTTGAGCTTGTTCATCTAATTGGTCTATTAAAGCCATTACATCAGCATTCGGGTCTTCATGAAGATCATCTTCTATAAGATCTTCTTCTATAATTATAAGCTTTTTTAACTCTTTAAACGATTCAGTTAGCTCTAATACACTACTGCTATCAATTCTTGGATATATACCACATAGTTTAACAATATACTTTCCTTGTAGTTTTTCTTTTGCTCTACTTTCGATCACTTTTTGAGCAGCAGTTGCAAATCTATTTTTCGCAACTAAAGCTTTTTCTTTTGGTTTATCCTCTTGTGGAGCAAACATAGCACTTGATCCTTCACAAGCCCCTCCTTTGTATTTTGTAACGACGACTTTATAGTGCTTAATCATTTGCTTGCTTGGAATAATTCCCTCCATTTCAGAAATGGCTTCGAAATATTTTCTATTGTTATCCGAAATCTTGTCTTTAATTTTTGATGCGACTAAAGACGCAAGAGTAACTCCTGCAACTAATATTGAATTTTGAGGGTCTATCTCTTTTTCCTCTAAAACTTTTGACCAAAGTGCAGCTGTTGTAGCTTGTAAAGCTCCATCTAAAACAACTCCTCCACCTAAGCTAATAAAACGTCTTACTTTCGCAAGTCCGGTTGACTCATATTTTGCTTTCAATACCGCTGCGTGATGAATTTCTTTAAGTTTTTTTCGGACCTTTTCTAATTTTTCCAAAGGAGTCACAATAGAATGGCCTCTTAAAGAACCATTTTGAATTGTTTTAGTAAGAACATCTGCAAGTTTTATTTTTTCATTCCACCTCTCACAAATAATTCTTGGATCGGTTTTAGCGCTGATTTTCATTAAACCTCCTATAAAAAATTTTTTTTACAAGATCTTAATGTAAATTTATTTTTTAATAAAGAAATTTTCAATAATTTTCTTTACCTTTTCTTTATCTAATTGACTATGAAAGGCCATATTAAATTGCGCTAGTGACAATTCAGAAAACATTTCGTAGCCAAAAATCACATGAGCCCCTTTTTTAAGCGCATTTTGACAAAATAGTGTCATCATCGGATTGCAAATCATTTCTAAAACAACACTCTTACTTGAAATCCATTTTAAATCTAACGGGACTTCGTTACTAAACATTCCGACACAAGTTGCTTGAATCACAATATCAAAAACTCTTGTTTCCTCATCTGTTGCAAAAACCTTAAACTCCTCTGCAACCTTTTTAGCTCTCTGTTTTGTTCGATTCCAAACGTAAACAGTAGCTCCCCGTTTTTTCGCCTCATAGATGGCAGCTTTTGCAGCACCCCCTGCACCTAGAACTAAAACTGTCTTTCCTTTTACAGTGATGAACGCCTCAATTGCATTTAAAGCGCCAATTCCATCAAAATTATGACCAATCCACTTTCCATCTACTATCTGAATCGTATTTACTGATCCGATCTCTTCTTTTCGTTCATCTAAAAATGGTAATATAACTTCCTTTAAAGGCATTGTGACTGCAAGATAGAGGTAGTCTATTTTTTTTAATTCTTTTACTTCTTCAAAGAGCCTCTCTTTACATACGACTTTTTTTTCGTAAACACAATTTAAGCCACATTTTTTAAAAATTTCATTATGTGTAATATGCGATATGCTTTTATCTACGGGGTCTCCAATCAAAATAGCTCTTCTCATAACTTGCCTTTTTTTTCACGGCAGGTTAGCATATAAAGTGATGATAAAAAAGGTTTTTCTAGCCCTACTTATAACCCTCTCGATGCTTACGTTTGGTTTTATTTTTCATCATCAAACAGAGCAAGATCAAATGATTTTTAAAAGCTCTCCATTAGATAAAGAGCACATTTTTGAAGTTGATCACCCTTTTGAAGAAGTCTATTTACCGACAATTGATAACAATCATATTCACGGGCTTTGGTTTCATGAAAATAATACAAAAGGTGTTGTTCTTTTTTTCCATGGACGTGGTAAAAATTTGCAATTCTGGGCTCATAGAGCCTATCCATTTATCAAAAAGGGGTATGATGTATTTATTATCGATTACAGAGGGTTTGGAAAAAGCTCGAAGGGATTTAAAGAGTCTTGGCTCTTAGAGGATGGTGAAATTGCCTACCGTTTTCTTCTTTCTCATTACAATGAAAATCAAATTAATGTCTATGGCCACTCTATGGGAACTTCGATTGCAACTTGGGTCGCATCAAACCACAGCCCAAGAATGCTTGTTTTGGAAGCCCCTTTTTTTAATATGATTGAAGCTGCCGCATTTACAAAACCATTTATTCCCGAATTTTTAATTCGCCTCATATTAAAATACCACTTAAGAACAGATGCCTGGATAAAAAAAGTAGATGCTCCTATTTATATTTTTCATGGAACAAGCGATAAAGTAGTTCCGTACGAACACTCAAAAAAACTCTACGAAAAAATCAAAGAAAATAAGAAAAATGAATTTATTACTCTACCTAAAGCAGGCCATGGCGATATTCACCATGACCCAATTTATATCGAAAAATTAGACGAACTTCTTCCTTAAGCTTCTTCTCTAATATCTGAAACAATAGAGACTAACTCCGCTTCAACTCCACTTGCAAGTTCACCTAAATGAGCTAAACCTTGGTTGAATTGATGACCTGGATCAGCAGGAATGGCTCCACGACTCTCTCTTCCGAGCGCTACCCAAATACCTTGTGCGATAAAGGAGTTTATATTGCCGTGATAATCTGAATTTTGTGAAAACTCATCCTTGCAAATCTCGATCAGATCAGGATGTACTTTAAAAAGGTGAGTTAATGCAGCTACATATATTTTTAGAGCAAGTGTTGGTGAAAACTGCCCTATAAAGCCAACTCCAGCGTAAAAACTATTAGCTAAAAATTGGACAGCAGATCTTCCGGCCAAAGTCAAAAAACTGTTGTTTTGACAAACAATCATAGAGGCAATACCCATAAGCATATAACATGCAAATTCAGCAGTATTCCAAGCAGCAACTGCAAAACTTGCTAAAAAAGTCTCTCTAAAAACTCTTCTTGCCTCTACTCCCTGATAAAGATCAGCAATTGTTAAGTCACAAATCGTACGAACGCTCGGAGATCCTACGTAATTTAGGGCTCCCATAACAGTTTTTGTTGCAAGAACAAACCCTGTTGAGCTTATGATAGCGGGAGAAAAATTTGATGCTCCCCAAATATTTAAAACAAAATTATTAACTAGACCGTGAACACCATCTGTGACTATAATATTGCGAGCAACAGCTGCCATACAAACCCCTTTGATTGTTTTTAATAAATTAAAGGTTAAATTTAAATTAATATTTGTTAAAGAACAAGAGATTTTTATGAAAATAGCAGTCGGTATGTCTGGAGGGGTAGATTCGTCCGTTAGTGCACTTTTATTGAAAGAGATGGGGCATGACGTAATAGGAATTTTTATGAAAAATTGGGACGAAGATGACAAAGAGTGTCCAGCCATTCAAGATTATGAAGATGCACTTTCTGTCTGTCAAAAATTAGATATTCCACTCTATTCATTTAATTTTTCAAACGAATACTGGGATGCCGTTTTTGTTAATTTCCTAGATGATTTAAAAAAAGGGTTTACGCCAAACCCTGATATTTTTTGTAACAAAGAAATTAAATTCAACGTCCTTTTGCAAAAAGCACTCGAACTTGGCGCAGAAAAACTAGCTACTGGCCATTACGCGCAAATTAGCCCCGAGTTTGAGTTATTAAAAGGTAGAGATAAAAACAAGGATCAAAGTTATTTTTTATACACTCTTACAAGCGACATATTAAAAAAAGCTCTTTTTCCAGTTGGCGCATATCAAAAAGAGGAGATCAGAAAGCTTGCAGAAAAAAACGGACTTGTCACTTACAACAAAAAAGACAGTACGGGCATCTGTTTTATAGGAAAAAGAAAATTTAAAGATTTTATCACCACCTACATGCCCCCTACAAAAGGGACCTTTCAAACACCTGATGGAAAAATAATAGGTGAACACACCGGTGCGTGGTTCTATACAATAGGTCAGCGAAAGGGGATGGGTATAGGAGGGGCTGGAGACGCCTGGTTTGTAGTTGATAAAGATATTGATAATCAGACTGTTATAGTAGCTCAAGGCGAAAACCACCCTCTTTTATACAGCGACTCTCTTATAGCCACAGACTTATCCTTTGTAAAAGATCTACCTAGCACCCCCCTTCAATGCACGGCAAAAATAAGATATCGGCAAGAAGATGAGCCTTGCATCATAGAAAAAATTGAATCTGGCAGGGCTCAAATAAAATTTTTACACCCCCAGCGCGCTATTACCCCGAGACAAGCGATTGTTTTTTATCAAGATAACATCTGCTTGGGAGGGGGGCTCATCCACAAGAAAGGTTGCATCTAATCCCCAACTTCTTTATAATTTTTAATTATGAGAAATTTATTTATACCATTATCAAGGCTATTAGATTATTTATGGTTTATATCTATTTTATTTTTTATAATAGATATATTAAATTTAGACCTCTTTTTCTACCTGTTTACCACTCTTCTCCTCCCAATCCTCTTTGCCCCCCTTGAAGCAGTTCTTATCAAATGCTTTCGAACAACTTTAGGCAAATATATTTTCGGATTAAGTTATAACGATTTATTTACCTGGCAAACAGCTTTTGAATTCTCTTTTAAAAGAGCTATTTTCCTTAAGACAAAAGTGCATGTTGTACAAAAAAAACACCCTCTTTTTCCTCATATTACAGCTATACTTACAGCGGTCTTACTCTCTTGTCTTACTATTTCGCCAGACGCCACTTTAAACATGGCTTGTAAAATTCTTCCATTTGAGTCACTTCAGGAATTAAAAATCAAAAGAAACGGTGGCGGAAACTGCCCTGATGGCTGGACTAAGCTTAATTCTGACAAAGAGCTCCCTTTTCTTATTTTTTTCCCGGATCAACCAAAGCTAGAAGAGACTATTAAACCAATCCCTCATTCAACACATGTTTTGGACTACAAAGAATACACATTTGAAAAATACTCTTTAGGTTATGTAGATTTGCCTGCAAGCTGGGTAAAATGGGGATCTAATCTTGTTTTCAAAGCAGCACTAAAGCAAGTACTCTCTCATGAAAAAGGCGATCTTACAGAAAAACAAAAAACACTCCACGAGCAATATCCTGCAATTGATTATAAAATTGAGCGTTCTAATAAGACTACTCTAGGTAGGCTCGTTCTAGTTGGAACAACTGTTTACAAACTCGAAGTAGTCCATCCTAAAGATACGAAAGAAGCGGCTAAAGAGGATGCAAATCTCTTTTTTAATGCCTTTCATCTTCAGAATTAATTCCATTTTTTTTAAAGTAGAGAAATGAGTGAAAAAAAAATTCTCCTTCTCTCTACTTTTATATTATCCCTTATTTGGGTGATTTTAGTTAAAACACACGAACTTCCCTCATCTTTCTCAATTGATGTAAGAAATCAATTTACAGTAGGATCTCAAAGCGCTCCTATTCACATGATACTTTTTGAAGAGTTTGCCTGCCCCGTCTGCAGAGATTTACACAAAGAGGTGCTACCTAAAATTGAAAAAGAGTATGTGGAAAAAAATTTAGTTAAACTTACAATTATCCCCCTTGCTTTTTTAGATGATTCTATTACAGCATGCACCCTCACTCTTTGTATTCAAAAAGTAGCGCCCTTAGCCTTGAAAGCATTTTACGATTTTACAGCACAACTTCCCTACGAGGATCTGATTTCTTTTTCATTTAGAGATTTCGTCTCTGCATTTATAGAAAATGATAAAAACCTTCCTGCTCCCCAAATTTTAAAAAACCTAAGAGAAATCTCTTTTACAGATGAAATCGAAAAAAACCTAGAGCTTGCTACTAAAATTTATCCAGGTGACATACACGTCCCTATCGTTTTAATTAATGGCAAACTGATTAAGGATGCCTCTTTTAAATCAATTTCAAAGGCAATTCATGAAGCGTTATAGTCTATATATTGCATGGCTAATTGCAGCAACTGCAACTTTAATAAGCCTTTTTTACAGTGAAATAAAAATGATTGATCCTTGTAAGCTTTGTTGGTACCAAAGAGTCTTTCTATTTCCTATCCCCCTTCTGCTTTTTCCACTTATTTGGACCCAAAAAAATGATTTTATTCTCTACATTCTCTCATTGCCGATTCTCGGATTTTTTACAGCTCTCTATCAAGTGTTTATTAAACCTCCTTGCTGTAGAGTAGATCCAATTAATCCCGCTTTCGGTCTACTTACATTTTTTTTAATCACAGTTTTTCTTCTTTTGAAGTTTTTTTACTCTGTAAATTCTAAAAGATGTTAGAATGTTTCCCATGAACGCTCATCTTTTAGATATTTTAAGCTCCAAACTGCCTGATAGCTCAAAAAACAGTTTGAGGGAACTTATCAAACACCGAAGAGTCTTAGTAGGAGACTGCTTAGCAACACATAATATCGAAGTGCCTCCTAATCAAGAGGTAACAATTCTTCCTAAGCGAAAGCTTATTGAAGGCGTTACTTCTTTATATGCTGATGACCATTTAGTGGTAGTTGATAAACCAGAAGGACTTTTGTCTGTTGCAACCGATTTTGAAGAAAAAAAGACTTTACATGCGATGTTGAAAAAAGCTTATCCTTCAGTATGGCCAGTACAGAGGCTAGACAGGGAGACTTCAGGTGTCATGGTATATGCGATATCTTTCGCTGCTAAAGAGGATCTAAAGAAACAATTTATGCAGCACACTATTTACCGGGAATATGAGGCTCTTGTAGAAGGCGAATTTTCAGGAAAAGGGACATGGAAGCATAGATTATATGAGGATTCATCTTACTTTATGAAAGTAAGCCCAAATGAAGATGGTGAGCTTGCCATTACTCATTACCAGGTAATTGAAGCAAAAAGAAAGGTTTCAAGAGTGAGGTTTGTTCTAGAAACAGGCAAAAAAAACCAAATCAGAGTGCAAACTAGTTACCAAGGCCACCCAATTATCGGTGATAAAAAATATGGAAGCGGCCCCTCTTTCTTAAAAAGACTTGCTCTTCATGCACACAAACTTGAATTTGTTCATCCTATTACTAAGAAAAAGCTCTCCTTTACCTCGCCTGTCCCCTTTTAAAGAGGATTAAATATTTGTCATGAAACGAGTCTATAAAGATAGATTTGATAAAAAAATAGCCGGAGTCTGTGGAGGCCTTGCCCAGTATTTTCAAATAGATGCCTCTCTTATTCGTCTTTTATTTATATTTCTAACTCTTGTTACAGGTGGTATTTTTCTTCTTATTTACATTCTTCTTTGCGCCATTCTCCCGACAGGCCCTAAATCCTACGTCGAGGCCAAATACAAAAAACTCTACAGATCGAAAACAGATAAACGCTTTGGTGGGGTTTGCGGGGGTCTTGGAAAATATTTTCGTATTGACTCTAATATCATTCGACTCATCTTTATTGTCCTTCTTTTTATAACTGGCTTTTTTCCGATGGTGATTATCTACATGATTGCAATCGGCGTTATTCCAGAAGAGATTTAATACAAATAAGTTAAGCTGAAAATAAAATTGTTTTATACTAAAGAAAACAAAAGGATTTTCATGTCTCGAAAAAAAAAATCAAACCAAGAGGAAACTGCCTTGATTGACGGACACTGCACAGACTGCATTGACGCTCTTCTTCTTTGCGTAAATGAAAGCGATCCTGCATCAAGGGCAATGTACAAGCAAAAAGCGTTTTCTATCTGCAAAAGCTGCTCTCATTTTATGACCCTTGGGTTAGGTAAAAAATAACTCCTTTCTAAATTTCATCTCGGTCGATTAAATTTTGGTTGATCATTTTTTGTAAGGGATCGCTTTTAGGTTTTCATCAGGCTTTGCCATCAAACGAACCCCAAAATTGGGGCTCACAAGACGGTTCAGTGGGGATCAAAAGATGAAGATGAGCTCAGTCAAAAAAATATCAACCAAAATTTAATTGCCTATACTCTGCTTCAAATTGCTAATTTTCATAGGACATCTACTTTTTATATGAAACTACTATGGTTGATGTAAAAGCCTTAACTGGACATTAAGTCGTTTTTTTTCCAAAATAGCTCTTTTATCAGTCTTTAGGAGTGTTATTCTATGAATATTATATTACTTGGAGCGCCTGGAAGTGGAAAAGGAACGCAAGCTGAAAAATTAGCAAAATATTTTGATATTCCCCACATTTCTACGGGAGATATCTTACGAAATAGCACAGACCCAAGAATTCAAAACATTCTTAGCGAAGGAAAATTCGTCTCTGACGATGAAATGATTGAGCTTGTTAAAAAAAGACTCGCTAAAGAAAAAAATGGCTTTATTCTTGATGGATTCCCAAGAACAATTGCTCAAGCCGATGCAATAAAATCATATCCATCAAAAGTTCTCTACTTTAAAATTGATGATGAACTTGTAAAAAATAGGCTCAGCTTAAGAAGGACATGCAATAGCTGCAAAGCTATTTATCATCTTGAAAATAAGCCCCCTTTGCACGAGTCAAAGTGTGATCTTTGTGGTGGAATACTTACGCAAAGACAAGACGATAAAGATGTTGTAATTGCAGAAAGGCTTCGAATCTACCATGAAAAGACAGCACCTCTCATTGCCTATTATGCAAAAGAGGGCTCGCTAGTTGAAATACCCTCTGATGGAACGCCTGAAGAGACATTTAAAAAGATCTTAGCGCGCTTTGGACTCTGATTCTTGATCTTTTACTTTATAGACGATTCGCTATTTATTTGCCGTTAGCGCCGAGCGAAACAATTAAAATACGGAACTAAAGGACCAAGTTAAGGCTTTTCACCTTAACGAGGAGAGCCGTGAAGTAGATCAGTTGTTGCAGCCGATCCTACGGCGTAAGCGTTTTGGCGAATCGATGTACAAATATAAGCCAAGCAACAAGGCAATTTAAAGATACAATCCACAAGGTGTAGGCACAAAAAAAGGGCTCTGTTTCCTAATTCGGAATAAAATTTAAAAAGAATTAAGTTTTGTAAACAATGCGCTGGGGAGAACCCCTGCGCCCCCCTAGGTCGATTCTGACTTCGGCAAATCGCATTTTGTCTCGGGTTCGGATATAGAGTATACTCTCACCTCTTAAAGATCCTTCGGACTCGCAAACTGCGATTTTCCATCGCCATAATCAGCCATAGCCTACGACCACCTTTGAAGGTGGTCGTAGAATATTCAAAAGGAACCTACTTCGTATGTAATATTCAATGCCGACCTCTCGAACATGCTTCTTTATTGCCTCTAGGTCGGCTGAGGGGGGCGATGATATTGCTCGTTCTATTTGGGATAAACTTACTGGATACAATGAAAGGGCGCATGTAGAAGGAAGATTCTCAAGGTGGAAGCGAGTTTTGAGGGAAGATCTTTCTAGTAGATCTAATGAGAATATTGACTCAGAAGTTTACGTAAAATCATTGATATTAAATAAAATGAATAAATTCAATTGCTCCAAATAAACCGTCTAATTATGAAAATCACGCTGCTTATAGACCTTTTTGAATTAGGAAACAAAGCCATAAAAACATATAAAGTTTTATTTAATTAATAATTAAGCTAATTTTTGCTATAGTTTTAATATGAACCATATAATTATAGTAGAAAACCCTATCCGTCAAGCAGAGGGTGAAAATCTTTCTTATAATTTTTATACAGAACTTTCAGTTAAACCCTCGAATTCTCATAGTTCGGCCCCCGGACTTACCTCATGCATTTCTCAATTTACTGCTTTTTTTGACGCTTTTAAAGGCGTTTTTCAAGCGATTCGAATTCATGATGGCAGGCAGTTTGTAGAAGAGTTAATTAGGGTTTGCAACCTTCCTCTTGGGATTGCAACTAGTATTGAACGAATCGTGCTCCTTATAACTTACGCAGCATACGGCATCTCCATTGCAAGTTTAGCTTTATCTGCAACTGTAATGGGTCTTATTTTCCTTACAATAGAGTTAGGATTAGAAGTTTATAGATTAACAAGAGCTCTATTATTTAGCTCAACCTATCAAATTAAAACAATTACAAAGCTTGTCAAAGAATTAGAGGATAAGGCGATTGATTTAGATTTGTTTATCAAAAAGCACCATAAAGAGTTAGATCTAATTTTTCCAAAACAGGTACAAGTATCTTCCCATTTAGATTTTCAAGAAAAACTAATAGATGCCTCAATCACTAAAATATGCAAAAATTATTTTAAACTTACTGAGAGCGAAAAAATAGGGTCTGAAAAAAGGGTATACAATAGGCTTCAATCTAAAATCAACGAACTCTCACGAATTATAAGACCTTCAATTTTAGCTCAATTTAATCAAAAAATAAGCGATTTTCAAAACTCATCAAAACAAAAGAGTATAAACGATAAAAAAGAGCTCCTTTTCACTCTTGATAAACAAATCAATAAAACTCTTATTGTTCACACGATTGGAATTGCTGCTATCATTTTAGCGACCATTTCAATTGTGTTTACACACCTTGCATTTCCCCCGCTTCTTCCAATTACCATCGGCCTTATTGGAATAGCCTTTGAATTTGGAAGATACTTTGCCCCTCAAGCGTGGCTTGATCAGAAAGGATACCAGTTTAGTTTTAAAGCTTGCCTGCCAAAATGTCTAAATCGGTAGATGACGATGAGCTTAAAGCTAAAATGAAATTTTTCAATTTAATTGACTAAACCAGTGCCATAGCCGTTTGATTTTAAATTTTCATTTAATATAGAATTAACCTATCTTATGTATTGGGTTTTTTGTTTTTTCTCTGCTATTTTTTCATATTTATTTATAGATAAAGATCTTGCCATCTATCTAAACAGCCATGTTTTTTTTCTAAACCTCTTTAAGTTATTTAGTTTCCTGATAGCACCCCTCAATCACCTTATTCTTTGGGGTTTGCTTACTATGCTATCGATTCACTCCCTCTATAAAAATAGCTTTAAACCGGTTTTTACTCTTCTACTTACAGTTCTTACCTATATGTTTATAGCCGGTATTCTTAAGATTGTAATAGGAAGGGCAAGACCTCAATTTTTTATCGAAACTGGATTTTACGGATTTTCATTTCTAGACGGATATCACAGCTACTTTAGGTCATTTCCCTCAAGCCACTCTGCAACAGCTTTTGCACTAGCCTATTTTTTTGCAAAAGCAAAAAAACCGCATCTCAAAAAGGTTATATATTTGATTGCCACACTACTTGTAAGCTCTAGATTATTCCTTAAAGAGCACTACTTAAGTGACCTAATTTTAGGTGGAATGATCGGTGTTTTTTCAGCAAGAATTGTTTTAAATAAAATCGAGCAAGCCATTACGCTTGCTCGATTAATTGTTAAAAGACTTTAATGTAAGTCTCTTATTTTTTTGCAGCTTTTTTTACAGATCTGCGAGCTGTTCTGCGAGCAACTTTTTTGACGGCTTTTCTTTTAGCAGGTCTTTTAGCTGTTGCTTTTCTTTTAGCAGGTTTTTTAGCTGTTGCTTTTCGAGCTGTTTTTTTAGCTACTTTTCTTTTAGCGCCAGCTTTTTTAGCTGTTTTGCGAACAGTTTTTTTAGCTACTTTTGTTTTTGCAGCAGTTTTTCTTTTAGCAGGTGCTTTTGTAGAAGCTTTTCTTTTAACACCTGTTTTTTTGCTAGCTACTTTTGTAACACGTCTTTTAGCGCGTCTTTTAGCTGGCTTCTTAGCAGTAGTCACACCAACAGCTTCTAGAATAGCAGCCGTTGTTGATTTTCTTTTTGCTGGCATATGCACTCCTTAACTTACGTTTTTTTGTTTATAATATATTCCCGCTTACAAACGTGAATATACAAATCAAACAATTAATTAGTGAATTTTTTATTAAATTAAAAATAATTAAAAACAGAAAAATGGTTTTTTAGTGCATTGTGAAGCCGTTTTTTTTTTGTAATTTTTTTTTTCAGATATGGATAAAATATGCGTAACTTCTTTTGTTTTTAAGAGAGACGTTTTTATAAAAAAATGCAATGCACTAATCATAAACAGGTTGCGCCACCTATGTCTCTGCGATTATTAAAATGCTTATATTTAGGTAATTGCAATCATGCGCTGCAAAACTCTTAATTTTACTTCTAAAATTTAACTCGTGCTTTCCACTATTTTGTTTCCTAAAAAGTTGTCATCAGCTATGGATAATAGATTATTTTACACTGAGGTCTCACTTGGAAATTACAAAAACCCCCGGTAGGGTAATTAGCGTATTTGTTCTTGTTATGCTGAATGTTTCAATCATGGCAAGTTTACGAAATTTACCACTTGTAGCCGAATATGGATATAGCGCGATTTTTTATTTTTTTATTGTTGGTATTTTTTTTCTAATTCCAGCAGCGCTTGTTTCTGCTGAACTTGCAACCGGATGGCCAAAATCTGGTGGTATTTATATTTGGGTTCGAGAAGCGTTTGGAGATTTTTGGGGATTTTTTGCTATTTGGATGCAATGGGTTCATAATGTAACTTGGTATCCTGCTATTTTAGCTTTTGTTGCAACAACCCTTGCCTATGTTTTTTATCCCCCCCTTGCACAAAACAACTACTTTGTCTTAGCCGTTGTTTTAGGCGGTTTTTGGGGAATGACTTTACTCAATTTCTTTGGAATTAGAACTTCTAGTCTATTTAGTACAATCGGCGTAATCGGAGGCACCATTCTTCCTGGACTTTTTTTGATTGGACTTGCATTTATTTGGATGATTAGCGGCCACCCCACTCAAATTCATTTTACCCTTTCTGAGATAATTCCAGATTTTTCTCATATAGATAATGTTGTCTTTTTAGGCGGACTTTTTTTAGCATTTGCTGGATTAGAAGTTTCATCTGGATATGCAGGTGAAGTTAAAAACCCACAAAGAAATTACCCTGTATCAATTATACTTGCCGGATTAATCACTTTTTTCTTGTTTATGCTCGGTGCTTTATCCATTGGAATTGTAATTCCTAAAGAAAAAATAAGCCTTGTTTCAAGCCTTATGGAGGCATTAAAGGTTTTTTTAGATAGTTATGATATTGGTTGGGTCCTTCCAATATTAGGCATTCTTTTGGTTATTGGGGCTATTGCCGAAGTTAACTCGTGGATCATAGGACCAGTAAAAGCGCTTTATACAACAAGCGTACACGGAAACTTGCCTCCATTTTTCCAATACACAAACTCTAAAGGGGTACCCATCAATTTGCTCTTATTTCAAGCAATTATCGTTACAATATCATCGCTTGTCTTTTTAACAATGCCGTCTCTTAGCAGTTCTTATTGGATTTTAAGTGCTCTTAGCACACAAATCTACTTAGTCATGTATATCTTAATGTTTATGTCTGCAATTAGACTTCGTTATACAAGACCCCAAGTTCCAAGAGCGTACCGAATACCCCATCCACATAAAGGAATCTGGGTTATCTCTGCTTTTGGTATTACAAGCTGCATATTTGCCATTCTTTTAGTCTTTATTCCGCCAAGGCAAATTCATATCGGCAGCCTACTATTTTATGAATCTTTTTTAAGCATTGGGCTAATCACTATGTGTTTAATCCCTGCAATAATCTATTCATTCAAAAAACCAGAATGGCAACTGACTCTATAAATTAGTTCCCTTGCAAAAATATAAAGAATTTATTAATATTTTTTCTGTTTTTGAATTTCGCATCTAGGAATATGCTTACCTGCAAACCCTCTTTTAAAATACAGTCCTCTTTAGCTATTTCAAGTTCTTTAGAATCGTATACTATATCCCTAAGAAGAGAGCTACATAAAATAGCTGAGCCGTCCTGGAGGGAAGAAAAAACACTCGCCCTCATTTCTATAGAACTCGATAAAATTAGTAAAGAATCTATCTATCCGACTTATATTACAACAGGTAAAGGCGGCATTTGGGTCGACTTGATAGTTGATGATCACCTCCCCTTTATCTTATTTCGATCAGATATCGACGCGCTTCCTATAAAAGAGGAGACAAACCTCTCTTTCTCCTCAATTCATGATGGGTATATGCATGCATGTGGTCATGATTGCCATGCCGCTATGCTCTTAACCTCTTTTAAAGCAATCGCAAGCGGATTAATTTTTCCAAAATCAAATATCAGATTTGTGTTTCAGAGAGCAGAAGAGTGTGGAGAAAACCCTTCAGGCGGGTCTATATTAGTAGAAGAGGGAGTTTTGAAAAATATTGACTTTGTATACGCACTTCATATTTCATCGACTCTAGATTCAAACGTTTTTTACTCAAGAAAAGATCTTATGATGGCTAACTCCTCCTATATCGAATTTGAAATCAATTGTAGCGGTGGGCATGTGATGAGACCAGATCTTGGGTCTAACGCCATCTCATTGATGACAGACATTTTAACCCATTTAAAAGGGTTTGAAAAACTTTTTTTCCCTCCAAACGAGCCTATTGTATTTATACCAAGCATCGCAACAGCTGGCGGAAAATCTAATATACGCCCAAATACAGCTTATTTCTGCTACGCTATTCGTAATTTCCTCTCTCAAGCTAAAAGAGAAGAATTTATACATGCTATTGAACAAAAAGTAGAGACAATCACAAAACTCTACCCATCTGCAAAACTTTCAAATTTCAAAGTTAACCCTGGATACCCAGCATTATATAACAATTCAGAGAGCTATAAATTTGTAGAAAGTGCACTCCGTGAAGAGCTTTTTCAAACAGCACCCTCTCCGATCCTTTTCTCAGGAGAAGATTTTGCCTATTATCTCAAAGAGACTCCAGGCTCTTTTTGGCTCCTTGGCGCAAAACAAAGCCCTATGCACGATCATCACACCTCTAAATTTAATCCCGATGAATCCACCCTTAAAACAGGGGTTGCTTTTTGGCTTACGCTTGCACAGAAGGCAATTTCTCGACCCACTTACCATGTGCTTTAATAAGATCAATTAGCCTTGATTCAGCATCTTTAAAATCGATGTTTTTTTCAACGCAACTCTTTCCTACATAAAGATCTATTTTTCCAGGCTTTGAACCTACATAACCAAAATCTGCATCAGCCATTTCTCCAGGTCCATTCACAATACAGCCCATTACTGCAATTTTTAATCCAGGAATATGTCCTGTCTTATCTTTGATTTTTTTCGTAACCTCTTGCAAATCAAAAAGAGTTCTCCCACACCCTGGACACGCTATAAAATCTGTTTTAAAACTTAAAAGGCGACAAGCTTGAAGCAAATTCTTTTCAAACTCTTTTGTTTTGTTTGGTCCACTAATTAAAAGACCACTACCTAGGCCATCTATTAAAAAAGAACCAAGCTCCATAGATGCTAGTATAACCATATCTTCTTCGGATAGATCGTAATTTGCCTTTAAAATAACTGGTGTCTCAATCTTTTCTTTTTTTAACCACTCAAAGAATTTTCTCGTACACTCTTCAAGGAGAATATACTTAGGACTCCCCTCTATCCTCCAAGTTGTTTGATCCTTACCAGACATTGTAATAGAATTTTCTAACTGGTTTGAAATGATCGCTTTTTGTTTTGTACGCTCGAATTGTTCTTCCGGAAGTCTTAAAACTGCCTTTTCTTGAGCAAACTTAATAAGACGCTTACACGGATCAATTTCTTTCCAAGGATCTTCTGTAAGAGAGACTCTAATTGTATCACCTAACCCATCTAAAAGAAGAGATCCTATCCCCACAGCCGACTTTATGCGGCCATCCTCTCCAAAGCCTGCTTCTGTAACACCTAAATGAAGAGGGTAGTTCCAGCCTAATTTAATCATTTCTCTAACAAGTAGTCTATAAGCATCTATCATGACAACAGGATTACTTGCTTTCATTGAGAACACAAAATTGTGAAACTCATATTTTCTTGCGATTCTCGCAAATTCAAAGGCGGACTCAACCATTCCAAAAGGGGTGTCACCATATCGGTTCATGATTCGATCTGATAATGAGCCATGGTTGGTTCCTATTCTCATAGCAACCCCACGTTTTTTGCACTTTTCAATCAGTGGAAAAAACCGCTCCTCGATTTTCAAAATTTCTTTTGCGTATTCTTCATCGCTATATTCAGTTTTTTTGAAAATAGCCCTTGCATCAGCGAAATTGCCTGGATTTATCCGAATTTTGTCTACAAAATCAGCAACCAACAAAGCTGCAGGAGGGTAAAAGTGAATATCTGCCACTAAAGGGGTTTGGCAGCCAAGCTTAATAAGTTCATTTTTAATCTCCCCACACGCTTCGGCCTCTTTTTTACCCTGAACAGTCACTCGAACTATATCACAACCGTGATCTGAAAGCTTAAGTATCTGATCTACAGTTGCTTTTATATCTCTTGTATTTGATGTCGTCATCGACTGGATCCGGATGGGATGGTCCCCGCCGATACCTATATGACCTACCTTAACAACTGAAGTTTTCCACCTCATCAATACACCTCGCAAATAATTTAACAATTTGTTAAAATAAGTGCACTTCAAAAAAGGATTATCCCTATGAACCATCCGTTCATTTTTTTACATCCAAGCCATCAAATTTAATTCGGTTGTAATTTAATATGATTTAGGTGGTTTATGAATATTTCTCTTTTTTTATTTGTTTTATTCGGCTTACAAGCTCTCTGTTTTCTAGCTAGCTTAAGATCATCCAAAGGGATGAAAACAGGTGAAGACTATTTTCTAGCAAATAGAAAAGTTAGGCTAATTCCTCTAATGATGACTTTTGTTGCGACCCAGGTAGGTGGCGGACTTGTTTTAGGAGCTGCTGAAGAGGCGTATAAGTTTGGGTGGTCTGTTCTATTTTACCCACTGGGTGCATCTATTGGACTTGTTTTACTAGGTCTTGGAATGGGTAGAAAATTAGCTGAAATGCAAGTCTCTACGATTGCAGAATTACTAGAAGTGATTTACGGTTCAAAAATCTTACGGAAAATCGCCTCTCTTCTGTCGATACTCTCCTTATTTATGATTTTGGCAGCCCAGTTTATCGCCTCTCACAAGTTTATGATAACCTTAGGAGTCACAAACGATCTTTATTTTATTGGTTTTTGGACAATTGTAATTATTTATACAGCATTTGGCGGTCTTAAGGCTGTGATTGCATCAGATCTCATTCAAGCTACATTTTTTATAGGTATTTTTATTACATGCCTAGGATATGTATTTTATACACACCCCGTAATTCCCGACATCAGTTTTACTAGCTCGAGCTTTTCATCTTCTAAATTGATTGGGTGGCTTTGCATGCCTCTTTTCTTTATGTTTATTGAACAAGATATGGGACAAAGATGTCTTGCAACAAAGTCTGCTAAAACTGTAACTAAAGCAACTATTGGGGCAGGTCTAGTTACAATGTTTATTTGCACAATTCCTATTCTATTTGGAATTTTAGCAGCATCACTTAATTTTCCTATCACCCCTGGATCAAGTGTTTTAATGAGTTTTATGATCTATGCAACAAACCCCCTCCTTGCCTCACTTATGGGCGCTGCCGTCTTAGTTGCAATCATCTCAACAGCCGACTCTCTTATTAATGCAATCGGCTCAAATATAGCTCATGACTTTGGATCGATTTTAAAACTTCGGACATCACAAATAATTGGTGCCCTTATAGGCGTTCTCGGCATCTTCTTCTCTTTTTATTTTGATAACGTTGTTGATCTCCTAATCCAAAGCTACGAACTGTCTATAAGCTGTCTATTTGTCCCAATTTCTGCCTCTCTTTTTATTAAAAAAGGCAATCGCCTATCAGCTTCTTTATCAATCATCATCGGCGCTATCAGTTTTGCCCTCTTTAGATTCTACCCCGCCCCATTTTCAAAAGAGATCATTTCACTTGCCCTCTCTTTTGTAGGATACCTAATTGGCGAAACTATATATCTAATTAAATTAAAACCTAAAATGAGAATTGAAAAAAACCACTCTTAGATCTGAATCTTTTTCTTTAAGTTGGCTACAATTTTTTCAATTGCGTTGTAGATGCCCGAAATGCTTGGGGGCTCCATGTAGCCGGGGGTTGTATAAATTTGGTGCTCTTCATCGAAGGCAAATTCGTTAGCTTTTTTAAAATGAGGCTCTGCACCAAGTTGTAAAAGAAGGCGAGCATCTTCTTGCCGTGTTCCAAGAGTCATTTTTATTCCCTTATTTTCTAAAACTTTAGCGACAATAACGGGAGCAAAGCAGATAGCTACAATTGGTTTTTTTGAGAGATGAAAAGCATCTATCACTCTTTTAACATCTTTATCGACAAGGCAATTGATTCCATCTTGAGCATAGGTAGAGAGATGTTTTGCAACACCAAAACCACCTGGCATCCATAAAATATCGTAATCTTTTTCTTCTAGTGTAGACATGGGGGAAATTTGGTCTCTTACAAGAGGAGCTGAGGCTTGAAGCATTTCATCTGTAGAAAATGCGTGATAACAAAATCCATTTTTATGGAGGGCTAAAAAACTAAGAACTGCCTCATGAATTTCAGTTCCATCTTTATAGCCACAGCCAGAGAGTATAATAGCGACTCTATTTTTCATTTAGGTATGCCTCTGTTTTTCCCCAAGGATATTCGACTTCAAACATTTTTAGAAGATGAAAATCTGGGTCGTAGTCAGAAAGTGGGTAACTAATAGAAACAACTTTTTGTTTAGCTCTAATTTTTTTGCAGATTTTTTCTATGATTTCGTCTGACAGGCAGGTTCCAAAGAGATAGATAGCAGTAGCGTTACTAAAATCGCTTTCGCAAAAATCTTCACATCTAAATTCTATGTCAAGCTTAAGTAGTTTGTTTATTTGTCTTGCTTTTTTAACAAAAAGAGGGATTTGCTCAATCGCTGTGACCCTACAACCAAAAAAGATTTTTAAGTAAAAGGCTGCAAGACCTCTGCCAGAGCCTAACTCAAAAACATGATCATTTTTCTTGAGATTGAGCGCTCGTCCAATTGAAATTATTGTTTCTAAAGGAGTCTCACCGTACTGATGGACATCTTCTACACCTTTTTTTTGTAAAAATTTTTTAACAACCCTATAAGGATTATGCCACAAATAAAAAAGGTTACATAATAACTCTGCTTTACCAATTAATTGTAACACCAGGCTCCAGAGGAAGAAATTTCTCTAGATTTAGATTATACTTTTTCATCGCTAAATACAAGTCGTAAGGGGGTCTTTTTAATCCTTCGTCTGATAATTTAAATGTTTTCCAATGCATTCCAATACTAAGCTCAGATTTTACATCTTGATGAATTTTTACTGCATCTTCAGGACTTGCATGGACAGTTCTCATAAAACGACCAGGTTTATACGTTCCAATCGGACAGAGACAAAGGTCAATTTTCGGAAAAAGCTCTCCAATTTTTTTAAAATCAAAATTGTTATAGGCAGTGTCACCAACAAAATAAAAAGTCTTTGCCTTCTTTTCATTCCGAAGCGCTTTTACAACAAAACCCATCCATAGAGACAAATTTGCATCAAAAACCCCTCTTCCAGAGTGATGCTGTGTTGGTACTGATGAAATCCAAATTTTTGCATGTTTGCTTGGTACATGGAAAAACGTCTCTTCCCACCATCTTAATTCCTTAACTCTTTCTATCCCTCTTTTTTTAAACCAATCTTTGAGTCCCGCGGGAATAAACCACTTTATTTTAGGAAATCGTTTATGCAGCTCTTTTACTGTAAAAAGGTCTAAATGATCGTAGTGGTTGTGACTAATCAAGACAGCATCTATCTCTTTTAAATCATCCAAATCTAGCCCAGGCTTATGCTTTCTCTTAGGTCCAACAAATGGAAAAGGGGAGCATCTTTTAGACCAAATTGGGTCTGTCAAAATCCGAACACCATCTATTTCAATTAAAAAAGTCGAATGATTCACCCAAACTACTTTCGGCTCTTTTTCATCCAACTCTTTTGAAGGAATTGGATACGAAAAATCATCTGGCGGCGGCATGACCGGCAATAAATCATTATAATTACCCCACTGCCACCTAGCAAAATGCCAAAAACTTCTTCGTATATTTCCAATATATGGATTTGTGTACTTTTTCTTAATCATCAACTTCACTCATATTCGATTAGCAATATCCAAAAGATTATTCACAAATAAAATCACACATTTTTTAAACCTTCCAAGACATACTATCTTATGATAAATCCGAATTTTCGCAAGTGTCTAGCTATCAAAAAAATACAAACCATTAAATTTATAACCAAGGAACTAACGGCGTTATCACTAATTGGAGTGGCACAGTTGAGAGCGGCGCTACAGCTTCCTTAAATTTTGCAGCAGGACCTAATGGAAATTATTTTTCAGTCAGCACTAAGGACCTTCAAGGCTCCATTTGTGGTTATACTTTATCAAACGGGGCTCTTTCATGGGTAAATGGAAATTGCGCTTTAACAAATGTGGCTAGCCCATCTTCCCCCTGTACTTCAGGTAGTTGCAATATCACGGTATATGGAACCTAGGAATTTTTAAAACGATTCCAACTCTAATGTTTTAGTGATGAGGTTTTTAAGAGGTCCGGAAAATTGAATAGGTCCGGGCCTTTTATAGTTGTCTTCGATCCGGTTTTTTTCTCTTTCTTCAAGAAAGGCTTTAAATACAGGGCCACCTAGATCAACTAACGACTTGGCGATTACTTTTTTGATTTTTCCGCCCCGCTCCTCTTCTACAAGAGCTTTTTCTAAGTCGAGAAAGGCGGGCTTCCAATCTGTGACATCTTTTGCAACGTTTTGAATAACAGACATTACGCCACTTTTTTGAGACTGTATGAGTCTAATTGCATTATAACCTAAATTGTAGCAGTAATTTGCGTCGAACTCTGAGGGAAAAGAGCATCTACCTTCGTAGCCAAAAAAATGGTGGACAGGGTTAAATTTAGCCTTACTCCCCCTTCTTTTTAGCTCCGATGCAACCATTCGGCTAAACAGTTTTTCTGTTTCAATATGAGAGACCTGCACATTTCCGTGACTATCTCTATCTTCTAGCAGTTGATTTTGAATGTCTTTAGGAAGCTCATTGAAGCAATCTTTAGCCTCACTTGTTAGATCGGAGGTTCCTTTTCCCTCTTCAATCAGCCGGTTGAGCTCTTTTATTAAAACTTTCACTTCTGGAATAAATTCGATTGTCCCCTCCGGGATTAAAATCACACCGTAATTTTTTCCTAAGCTAGCCCTTTTTTCTACACAATCAGCTATCTGAGAGACTAATTCTTTCAACGTCCATTTCTTTTGAGATATTTCTTCACCTATAAGAGCTATATTAGGAGATGTTTGGAGGGCGCATTCAAGAGTCACATGAGAGGCTGTTCGTCCCATAAGCTTTATAAAGTGCCAATATTTTAAAGAGGACTTGGCATCAATGCAGATATTTCCGATGATTTCACTATACGTTTTAGAGGCTGTATCAAAGCCGAAAGAAATTTCAACTTCACTAGATTTTAAATCACCATCAATTGTTTTAGGAATCCCAATAACTCGGCATTTAACCTCATTTTTCTTTAGGTAATCGTGTATAAAATAGGCGTTTGTATTTGAATCATCACCACCTATAATCACAAGGCCGTCTAACTGCAATTTTTGAATAACTGCTTTCGTTAATGCAAATTGCTCCTCAGTTGTTATTTTTGTTCTACCGGTACCTAAAAGATCAAATCCCCCTAAATTTCGGACAGTGTCGATTTCAAATTTTTCTAATATGCGAAACTTTTCTTCTAAAAGACCAGAAGGTCCCCCTAAAAATCCGATTAAGATAGACTCTTTATTCACTTTATGAAGAGCGTCAAAAAGACCTGCCACAACATTATTTCCTCCAGGAGCAGGCCCCCCTGAAAAAAGAACACCCACTCGTAAAGGGCTGCCTTTCGAAACTTTATCTAAGTCAGGACATACTCTAACGCTCTCTTTAGCTCGCTCATCTGTCAATGTCTTCATAAAACTGAATATAACATTTTTGTTTTTAATCTTCCCTACTTTTTTCTTAAATGATAGAATACATTGCCATGAACAAAAAATTTATCTTTATCACAGGCGGTGTTCTCTCCTCTCTAGGAAAAGGCATAGCATCTGCATCAATTGCATTTTTATTAGAAGCTAAGGGCTTGAAAGTTGCCCTCATGAAGTTAGACCCCTACTTAAACGTCGACCCTGGTACTATGAACCCTTTTCAACATGGAGAGGTCTATGTAACAGATGACGGGGCTGAGACCGATCTTGACCTTGGTCACTACTACAGATTTAGTAATTCACCGCTCTCAAAAGCCTCAAATGCAACGTCTGGGCAAATTTACTATGAGGTGTTAAGAAGAGAAAGACGGGGAGACTATTTAGGAAAAACTGTCCAAGTAATTCCTCACATCACAGATGAAATTAGAAGACGGTTAATTGAATGCTCAAAGCAAGTAGACGGAATTGATGTTACAATTGTTGAAATAGGTGGCACGGTTGGCGATATCGAATCTGGCCCATTTTTAGAAGCAATCCGTCAGTTTAGACATGAGTACGCAAAAGACTGCATCAATATTCACCTAACTTATGTTCCGTATATTGAACATGCCGGAGAAGTAAAAACTAAACCGACCCAACACTCTGTTCAGAAATTACAACAAAGCGGTATTTTTCCTGATATGATTCTCTGCAGATGCAAAGACCCTCTCGATGAAGAAAACAAATCAAAAATTAGCCTTTTTTGCAATGTCCCTCTGCACGGTGTAATCGATTTAATTGACGCAAAACACTCAATTTATGAAGTGCCCTTACTCTTACAAAAAGCTGGTTTGGAAACTGCAATTTCCAAGCTTTTAGGTCTTCATGAAAATAGAGCAGATCTTGGAGTTTGGGAAGAGATGATTCAAACTCTCATCCATGCAAAACAAACAGTTACAATCGCAGTGGTGGGAAAATATCTACAACATCAAGACGCTTATAAATCTGTATTCGAGGCTTTAAAGCATGGCGGAATTGCAAACAGCGCTAAAGTTGAAATTAGGTGCATAGAATCAGATAAAATTGAAGATGAGAATGACTTAAAAGAAAAGCTACAGGGATGCTCGGGAATTTTAGTTCCAGGAGGGTTTGGTGGTAGAGGATGGAGCGGAAAAATTTTAGCTGCGAAATTTGCAAGAGAGCAAAACATACCCTATTTTGGAATTTGTCTTGGGATGCAAATTATGTGCGTAGAGTTTGCAAGAAACGTTTTACATCTTCCAAACGCACACTCAACAGAGGTTGATTTAGAAACACCTGATAACGTGATTTCGCTCTTATCAGAGCAAGTTCATACAACTGATTTAGGTGGAAGCATGAGACTTGGAGCTTATCCTTGCTCTTTAGAGAAGAATTCAATCGCCTATCAATGCTACAAGCAAGAAGAGATCTCTGAGAGACATCGACACAGGTATGAATTTAACAACCAATACAAAGAGCGCTGTGAAAAATTTGGACTAAAAATTACCGGATCGTGGAAAGAGAAAAACTTGTGCGAAATCATGGAAAACATAAACCATCCTTGGATGGTAGGCGTCCAGTTTCACCCTGAATTTAAATCAAAACCACTTGCCCCTCACCCCCTATTTAAAGGGTTTATTGAAAAAGCAATCGAATATGCGAATCGTAGGGCTTGATTTTGGTTTAAAACGAATCGGGGTCGCCATCTCGAATTCTTTCCTTTCATTTGCCATGCCTTTAGGAAAAGTTTTGCGGGAAAAAGACGACAAAAAAACCGTTCAAAACATAATGCATCTTCTTAAAGATTATAATGATGTATCAAAAATTGTGATGGGCCTCCCCCTTCATCTTTCAGGCAACGAAAGCCAGATGTCTCAAGAGGTAAGGAAATTTGCGGCTTTTTTAGAGCTTGAAACAAAAATTTCAGTAGAATTTATCGACGAACGCCTCTCTTCAAAAAATGCCGATACCCTTCTTAAGCAGATGGATATGAATCGAAAAAAACGTGAAAAACACATTGATACCCTCTCTGCAACCCTCATTTTGCAAACTTATCTTGAACTCTTTTCAAAGCTCAAGTAAATAGTATGGAAATGAGGTGAAACATCATGAGCATGGCACACAACTTTGAGCCCGATCATTCATTAAGTAAAGAAGAGTTAGATAAATGCAGCTCAAAACCTGGAGGGGATGCTTTTGAAAATCCGTTTCATGAACCAGAATATGGCAAACCTCCAGAGCCTTGCATACTTGTAATTCTTGGCGCATCGGGTGATTTAACTGGAAAAAAATTAGTTCCAGCTCTTTTTAATCTCATGCGAGAGGGTAACTTACCTACAAATTTCATTTGCGTAGGAGTTGCGAGAAGACCTAAGACAGTTGAAGAGTTTCGAAGTGAGATGTCTTCTCAAATCACTAAGCACTCTAGAACAACTCCTGATGAGTCAGATCTTTTTGCTTTTTCTGAAAAGTTATTCTACTATCAACTTGAATTTCAAGATGACGATGCTTACAACAACCTCAATCTCTTTTTAAAAGATTTAGATAAAAATTATGGAACACGGGGCAACCGAGTCTTTTATCTCTCTGTTCAGCCCACCTATTTTCTTCCGATCATTAAACAATTGAAAACACACTCTCTTATCTATGACGAAACGCATGGAGCACCATTTTCCAGAGTGATTATTGAAAAACCGTTTGGTCACGACTATGATTCAGCAATTGCTTTACAAAAAAACCTCTCTAATTTCTTATCTGAGAGCCAAATCTATCGAATTGATCACTACTTAGGTAAAGAGACTGTTCAAAATCTTCTTGTCTTTAGATTTAGTAATTCGATCTTTGAAGGGCTTTGGAATAATAGGTATGTTGATAACATTCAAATCACTGTTGCTGAAAACATCGGAATAGAAGGAAGGGGCGCTTTTTACGAAGGTCAAGGCTTAACAAGAGACGTCATTCAAAACCACCTTATGCAGCTTCTTTCACTTGTTGCAATGGAGCCTCCTATTAATTTAACTCCAGATGCTATTAGGAATGAAAAGGTTAAGGTTCTTCAATCCCTTCAAACCATTCCCCTTTCTGATCTCGATAGATTTGCAGTACGCGGTCAATATAAAGAGGGGTATATTGACGGAGATCCCGTCTCTGCGTACAGGAACGAACAAAATGTTGA
Organism: Chlamydiota bacterium; assembly: GCA_016866545.1. Taxonomy (GTDB): domain Bacteria; phylum Chlamydiota; class Chlamydiia; order Chlamydiales; family 2-12-FULL-49-11; genus VGMD01. Next base: position 56,444 of record VGMD01000007.1, read on the forward strand.
TGCGAATTCAAACGTAGAGACTTTTGCAGCTTTAAGACTCCAAATAGAAAATTGGCGTTGGGCTGGAGTTCCAATCTATGTAAGAGCTGGGAAAAGATTACCCAAAAGATCTACCGAAATTGCAATATCTTTCAAAAAACCTCCAAGCATTCTCTTTCACAAAAACGACCGCCTAAACATTCCTAATCAAATTATTTTCCGTATTCAGCCAAATGACGGGATTTCAATTAAATTTAACACCAAAATTCCGGGATCTGCTGCAATTATTCAACCAGTAAACATGGATTTTCAGTACGCAAGTTATTTTGGAAAAGAAGTACCAGAGGCTTATGAAAGACTTATTCACGACTCAATCTTAGGAGATAGCACACTATTTGCAAGGGTCGATGAATCAATTAATTCATGGAGAATTTTAACCCCTGTTTTAGACCATTGGAAAAACAGACCCCTTCAGCCAGAAGAGTTTTACCCTGCAGGAGTGTTTGGACCTAAAATAGCAGATCATCTTCCGAATTCGGAAGGAAGGAAGTGGAAACCTGTATGACAGCTTATATACACCCTAAAAATATCGAAAAAGCAAGAGATGCTCTATGGAAAGAACATCAAGGATCCAGCGCTGTTCGCGCCTCTTTATTTAATCTAGTCATCTATACAAAAAATAATGAAAGGCAAGACTACTTTCAAAAAATTGCAAAAGGAGTCATCAAAAAATTTCCCTGCAGAATCATTATGATCACAGAATCTGAAGAGAGCAAAGAGGCTTACCTTAAAACGTTTGTTTCTGATTTAAGACCAGATGATAACAGCAACTCTTTATTTTGCGACATGATCAACTTTGAAGTGAGTGGTGATTATAGAAATAGAATTCCTTTTGTTGTCACACCCAATCTTTTAGCCGATTTACCCGTCTATTTTCTCTCAGGTGATGATCCTTGTAAAAAAGATCCTGTTTCAATTGAAATCAAAGATTTAGCAACAAGAACAGTTTATGATTCAGAAGTCTCTGAATCGATGGTTGATTTTGCAAAAACTCTTTTAGAATTATATAATAATGGATGCTACGACATTGGAGACTTAAATTGGGCAAGGCTAGCTCCCTGGCGAGGTCTTTTTGTTCACACATTTAATGATCCAGAAAAATTAAAATGTCTTCGGGAATCAAAAGATATTCGAATCACCTACAATGTAACTGCAACTAAGCAATTTTGTCATACAAAAATTGGAGCCACTTACTTTCAAGCATGGATTGCTACCAAATTGAAATGGAATTATGAGAGTATGCTCGGCACAAAAGAGGAGCTTTGCTTTAAATATAGCTCTTCTTATGGGCCAGTAACAATTACTTTAATTCCTGGAAAATATGACCAAGTCCCCCCTGGAAGACTATTAAAGTTTGAATCATTTTCTTCGAAAAACGAACACATTTTATTAGAAAAAAGCAGACAAAACCCTCAAAAAATAAGCATTCACCATGCAACACCAACACATTGTGAAATGCCTGCTTACTACCTTCTCGACAAAGAAATTGCTGGGAAATCTATGATACATGAAATCTACAGCCAGGGTACAAGGGGAAGTTTTGTTGATGTTTTAAAACTCATTTCAAAATATAACTCAGGATCGATTTGTTCATAAAGATTGACGAAAGAAAAGATGTTGTAGTGGCAGGCAATGAAGAAGAGAGTGTTGCCTTTGCGGCAAATCATTTTATAGAATGTGCAAAATCTGCGCTTGAGTTGCATGGAAATTTTTTTGTAGCTCTTTCAGGAGGCTCTACACCAAAAAAAATTTACCAAAAGCTAGCATCTGATTATAAAAAGGCAATTGATTGGGAAAAGGTTTTTCTCTTCTGGAGCGACGAGAGAGCAGTTTCAGAAACAGATCCTGAAAGCAACTATAAAATGGCTATGGACTCTGGTTTTTCGAAATTAAAGATTAACCCTTTGCATATTTTTCGGATGAAAGGAGAGGGCGATATCGTTGCACACGCAGAAGAGTATGAATCTATTATTAAAAAAACGCTGCAAGGACGACATTTTGATCTTATTATGCTAGGTGTTGGGGAGGATGGGCATACAGCATCTTTATTCCCACACACAAAAGGGTTAACAGTGACCAATAGACTCGTTATCGCAAATGAAGTTCCGCAAAAAAAGACCTGGCGAATGACATTTACCTACACTCTTATTAATTCGGCTCACAACATCGTATTTTACGCTCTTGGTGAAAACAAACAATCAATTCTAAAAGAAGTTCTCTTTAAAGAAGATCTACCCGCAAGTAAAGTAGGAACACTGCTTAACAAAGCTCTTTGGGTGTTAGATAAAGATGCCGCCGCATATTTACATTAAACACATCTATTCTTTATGAAAAATTTAAAATTTATTGCGTAAATATTTTAATATTTGTATTGTTTTTCTTACTTTTTAAATAACTTTATGAGGCTAACTTATGCTTCCTATCTCACTAACAGCTTTAGACGATAGATTAAATCAACTAGAAGATAAATGCTCAAACTACTTAGAAGGTGCTCAAGACCACCCCGATTCACCCCCAGTTGACGAACTAGAAATTGCTGCTCAAAAAATACACGATGCCTGCCTTCCTGTTTTAGAATTGATTGAGACGTGTGAAGCCGAAGAAGAGAGGGCTCAATCATCTCTTTCTTTTGAAAGCCAATCAGTTGGATCTCCAGAGGGAGGCACAAGAAGATTTTCTTTTAGCTCAAACCCACTCTCCCCACTTAAAATTTCTGTCTCCTCACTTTGTCATACAACTCAATATTTTCAACCTCTTGCTAAAGAGAGGGAATCTCACAGACCTAAAGAACTCTTTATATCTTCTAAACAGACTGTAGCTATTTTGAGGGGTGTTTTGAGTGAATTAAGAGGATTTGATAAAATGAAACCCCCACTTTATTCGCCCTCATCGAGAGCTTTCGTGTCAGCTGACCCCACGCTTGAGGTTGCAGCTACTTGCAGCTATGATCTACCAAGGGCGAGAATCGCAGTTTGTGACGATGAAAAAGCGTGTAGGCGGATATTAGGTAAACTTTTAGTCCCACTTGCCTCTCATGATATCGCCTCTTTTGATTCAATAAGCTCTCTTAGGGATTTTCTAATAGATCGGGGAGATGAAATTGATCTATTATTCTTAGATAACGATCTTGGCGACGGAACAGGATGGGATTTTATTCTAGAGATGCGGGCTCACCCTTCTTGGTCTAAAATTTTTGTGGTTCTTATCACCTCCACTAGCACTTTTAATTTACCAGACGCAGTAGAAAAGACAAAAATGTTGTGGGATACGCGAGGATTTGACGCCTTTTTAGGAAAACCTACCTCGATAAAAGAGATCAAAGAGGCTCTTTCTGAAAATTTTCAAAGAGTTAGGTCTACATCAGAATCAAGAACATGGATAAAAAGATAGACTTTTTAGTTAGATTTACTCTATCTAGAGTTTATGGGAAAGATTTTACTTAGGGGCTTTATTGGTATAGCTCCAATAGCAATTACAATCACACTTCTTTTTTGGATCTATGAACGCTTGGAATCAACTTTTGGCAGCTTTCTTAAAGAGATCATCGGTACAAAATACTATTTTCAGGGATTAGGAGTAATCACAGCTCTTATTATTCTCTTTTTTATTGGTCTTATTTTAAATAACTGGGTGGTTCAGAAAATTTATAATTACTTTGAAAAGGTGTTAAAAAAAATCCCTCTGTTGAAAACAATTTATAGCTCAGTAAGCGATCTTATGAGCTTTTTTCAAGCAGGCGAAAAACAAGAAAAAGGGAAAGTTGTTTGTTGCGAAATTGGTGAATTAAAAATGATCGGAGTTGTCACAAGAGAAGTGTTTGAAGATCTTCCCAAGGGAATCGGATCAGATAAAGAGGTCGCAGTATTTATCCCTTTTAGCTACCAAGTAGGTGGATTCACCGTAATTATTCCGAAATCGAAAATCAAACTTGTCGATTTATCGTTAGAACGTGGTCTTAGATTCAACATCACTGCAGGAAATCCCTCTGCTGACAAACCTACCTATTCCATAAACAACTGACTTAAAGATGAGCTTTCTAACTCTACATCTTTAAACAAGATCATCACATCTGGGACGGATTCGAATGTAACCCTTTGGAATAAATAGTGCTTAGGGGAAGCTCCCCCAAAAATCGGATCGTAAAAAGCATCAAAGAGATAGTAATTACTTCTATTTAGTAAAAACCCCTCTCTTATCTTTTTTTGCATCACTTTTGAACTTCTTTTTTCTTCATAAAAAATAATATAGGGAGATTGTTTTAACTTCCCCACGAGAAAATAACGCTCAAGTTCAAAACAAGGATAGTAACCAAATTCTTCATTTTCAGAATTAACCAGAAAAGATGGGATAGCAATATGTAAACTTTCTATCACATCATCATTATGTAAAATCGTCTTCATTTCTTTTTCATTTAAACTCGGTCTTTCTTCCAAAGGTGCCCAAAGCTCTAGCTCTTTTGGAATATAAATATCCTCACTCTGATTCTTAGTTAAAGAAAAATTAAATTCCATAATGATTTCCTTTTATTTTTATTATTTAACTTATTATATCACCGCAAAGATTCGATGCTTAAATATCTGATAACAAGTTATTAATAAAAATTTATTTAAGAAAATCACCTTTTCTTGTTAAACTTTTTTGGTTAAAACCTTAAGGTCATATATGATTTCGTCTTCTAGCTTTTCTTCTTTTAGTTCTTTAGAATGTGGTATTTGTTTTTCTTACAGAGATAAAAACCCTGACGCAAACACTCTATTTTCTTACCCAACTATTATCCCATGCTGCAAAAAAGATATTCATCTTTTGTGCCTTAAGACCTGGTTTCGACAAAAGGTCTCTTGTCCATTTTGTAGAAAAGAGAACATGTTTTCAAGAGAGGGTAAACTACTTTCAATGAAAAAGCTTTATAACGATCAAAGAATTCCTCTCTCTTCAGAAGATAAATTAGTAGATGATTTTGATGAGATTTTTCCGATACACCATACAATTATAACCATAAATACGGCTACTGAAGAGAGATCTTTAAGATACTATTCTTTTAATCTCCAGACAATTGCTTTGATTACTTTTCTGTTTTCAGGATTAATTTTGTTCTCAACATTCATTCTACCACTCTACCAAAGTTAGAAGCTCTCAAACAATTAACTTTTTGAAAGCTTTTTATCTCTATTCGAATGAAAATCGATTGAAATTTAATTTCGACACCATTTTTATTTTTTTAATAACGTTATAGACGTAATGGTTATTTTTTGATAGTATTAACACCTTTTTTACGAGGTTGTTATGAAAAATTTTACTTGTCATGTTTTTTTAATTATCGCCACCCTTCAAATCCAAGCTGATTCTTCAAAATCCCCCTTAAACCAATTTGAAATCGACAAGCAAGTCGAAGAGCTCTTACATCTAATGGATGTTCCAGGCGCTGCAGTCGGAGTTATTTCTGAGGGAAAAACTCTTTTTGCAAAAGGTTACGGCCTTAGAAATAAAGAGAAAAAATTACCTGTTACAGAAAAAACAATGTTTCCTGTCGGCTCTTTATCTAAGGGAATCACCTCGTTTTTAATCGGACAACTCATTGACCAAAACATGTTAGATTGGGATGATTCAATTTCTGATAAAATCCCCTATTTTAAGTTGCAAGATCCTTATACAACAAACGCTATTACAATAAGGGATTATTTAACTCACTCTTCTGGCTACCCTTGTCATGAGGCTATATGGTTTAATGAAACCTATTCGAGAAAAGAGATTATTAGAAAACTTAGATTTCTTGATCCGTTTTACTCGTTAAGAGAAAAGTTTTTTTATCAAAATATTGGATACATGATTGTTGGGCATGTAGCAGAACTAACTTTGGAAAAAAGCTATGAAGACCTTGTTGATGAATTTATATTTAAGCCACTTGGAATGAATCACTCGACATTTTCAATAGGAGCATCTCACAAGCTTGGAAACTTTGCTCTAAGCTATAATGATCTTTCAGAACCCCTTCCATTTATAGATCCAACAACAATCGCGCCTGCAGGTGGTCTAAATTCTAATTTAGAAGATCTCCTCAAATGGACTAAAGTTTTACTAAATCATGGTGAAGGGTTTGTTGAATTTTCAACCTTCAGAGAAATGATTCGACCTCAAGTAGTATCAGATTTAATTTGTAACGATAAGTATGGCATTGAAGAGTATGTAAATATGGAATCTTACGGTCTTGGTTGGATTCTTATTTCTTATAGAGGCCATTTTATCGCTCTGCACGGCGGAAATATAAACGGCTTTTCTTCGTGCCTCTTATTTGTTCCGGGTGAAAATATAGGAGTTATTACACTTTGCAATAAAAACCTCTCTCCTTTTCCTTTTATTCTATCAACTATTTTGCTAGACAAACTTTTACATCTGCCTCCAGTTGACTGGGCAAAGATGTACAAAGAGTTAACCGATTTTGATAAAGAAGAGTTTGTAAAAAACCAAGAGGAGAGTTCTAGTGAAAAATTGATTCAAATAGAAACTTCTCATCCTTTATTAGATTTTACAGGAACCTATAGCCATAAAGGATATGGGACAATTAACCTCTCTATAGTAGATAAACAGCTTGTTGCAACTTTTAATAACCTCTATTTACCCTTAGATCATTGGAATCACAATGTTTTTGAAGTTTCAAAAGATTCATTATTTCCATTTTTAAGAGGACTTAAATTCTCTTTTAGCGAAAATAGTTTTGGAGATATTAAATTTCTTTCAATCCCATTTGAACCAAAAGTAGAAGGTATAACTTTTATGAAAAAAAATGACCCCTTGTTAAATGATGTAGCTTATTTAAGCAAATTTTCCGGAAAATATAGTTATTTAGGATTTACTGTCAGCATAGAAAATACCGATTTTGGACTGGTTGTAAAAGCTTTTGGAAGACCTCCTTATCATCTTTATCCAGAAAAACAAAACTTTTTTAAAATAAGAGATATGGAAGGGTATATTGTTGAATTTTTAGTAAATAGTGGTGGAGATGTTACCGGGGTTCAAATTAAACAGCCAGATAACACAACATATAAAGCTCAAAAGGTGTAGAAGAGTGTTGAAAATGTTGATTTTTCATCTCTTTTTGGAGTAAAATTAGCTTCCTATGTTTCGTATTTTACCTGTTTTAATTATTTTCATCTGCATAGGAGGCTTCATTTACTTTAGTAATAAACGGCCTTATCTCTCTTTAGAAGAGTCTGATCTTTTTCTTTCTAGACCGAATTTTAGAGTTTTAATCACTCATAAAGGAGGAATTGGGGAACATGAAATGGCAGAACGAATTAAAATCGCTGGAAAATCTTTAAATCTTGAATGCGCAAATTTTCCCTTTCATCAATCATCTATTATAAAACGAATCTTTCCACACTACCGAGAGAGATTTGCAACACTTTTTCACCCAGATCTAGTTATTTCCTTACAAGGAGATAAAATTTTCTACCCCCATGCAAAACACTATGTTGCATTAACACATGGAAGTAATTACTATTTTACAGCAAATTCTATTCTTCCAGCACACCATCTAACAGATTTTGACGCCTATTTAATTTGTTTTCCTGATCAAGAAAAACTTTTTTCTTACTGCAATTTCGTAGAAAAAGAGTCGCCGCACATCACTTGGTATACAACCTGTGGAAAAACAGATTTCTCTCCTCCAAGCCATTTTCAGCTATTTTACTGCGGCTTTAATATGGCTACTACCCATGAAGGGACAAAATTTAAACACTTGTTTTCAAGACTTGATAAAACTCACTATTTTAATGTCTACGGTAAAAAAGAAGAGTGGCGGCATACACCAAATTGTTACAGAGGATTTATAAAAAGTGACGGGCTATCACTTCTTAAAACGATGAACAACACAGGGGTTACCCTCATTTTTCATGATGCGGATCATTTTTTAGGAAGAACGCCAACTGCTAGAATATTTGAAGCAGCAGCCGCATCAACTGTTATTATTTCAGATAGACACCCCTTTATCGAAAAAAATTTTGGTGATGCAGTTCTCTATATAGATCATGAAAAATCTGCTGAAGAACTTTTTCAGCAAATCGATAGACACATGAAATGGATAAAAAATAATCCTGAAGAGAGTCTTCTTTTAGCAAAAAAAGCTCATGCAATTTTTATTGAAAAATTCACTCTAGAAGCGCAGCTAGAAAATCTAATTAATCTCCACAAATCTCTTTTTACAGCTAATCCCAAAGAAAAGCCTGAAGCAGTAATTTACTGAATACCTAAAAAGGAACAGGATCCTTAAGATCACAAGTGGCAAGATGCGCATGATATATAGCCATTTAAATCATAAATTTCAGTTTGACTTTAAGCTCATCTTCATCTTCTGTATCATGTCTATCATGCCGCTTGCGATCTTTCATATAGTGAATTAAATTATAATTTTCATGCACCTCTCATTACGATTGAAAATGAAAAATCGATAGCTTTTGAAAGAGTCTTAAATATTTCTAAGTTTGCCTGAACCTTCTTTTTAAAATTTGCCCAAA